>JAOAIN010000057.1 GCA_026414685.1 Candidatus Goldiibacteriota bacterium | reverse complement strand
AAAATTTAAAAAAGGGAAAGACCGCTTTATTTTTTGATAGATACGTTCGTTCTATTTTTATTAAAAAAGCAGACACTAATTTTGCTGATGAACAAATAATCTTTGGAGGCGAGTGTTGTCCCGAAGAATTCAGAAGAGTTTTTTTATTTGTTAAAGAAAAAAACATAAAAAATTTAATAGCTTCTGGGGGCGGTAAAATTCTTGATCTTGCCAAATATATAAAAAAAATAATACCAGAAATCAATCTAATAAATATTCCTACATCCGCTGCTACATGTGCGGCTTTTACACCTGTATCTGTAATATATAATAAAGACGGAAGTTATCTTAATACACTGGATACAAAACCACCTGATGTTTTGATAATTGATTATGAGTTTTTTATGAATTTACCTTTTGTTTTCTTTGCAGCCGGGGTTATGGATACATTGGCAAAATTTTATGAAACAGAATTATTTTATAAAAATGAAAAAAATAAAAATTTTTTTGATAATTATACTAGAGATCTAGCAAATATTTTAAAAAAAAATATTTTTAGAATAATAAATAGATACCGAACAAATTTAAAAGAAAAAGACAAAATATTTTTAACCGATTGCAATATCATTTATTCAGGATTGATTTCATGTGTTGGTAGTTTTACAGTTACATCATCTATTGCCCATGCCCTTGCCCATGCAATGACATTTATTCCTGCTACTAGAAAATATCTTCATGGCGAGCATATTTCTGTAACACTTATAATACAGGAACAATTATTGGGAAATAAAAAACATATAATTGAAATTGAGAAAATTATAACTAAACTTGACATGCCATTTAAATTATCAGATATTGGAATTTTTGAGCAAGATATTGATTTATTGTATGAAAAGTACAGGCAAATAAAGCAAAGGGAAAAAATCTATATACCAGTGAATGATGATTTGATGTATAATATAATGAAAAAGCACATATAAGAGGAATAAAATGAAAGATAAAGACAAAGGTAAAATTAATAAAAATAGTAATAACAAAATATCAGAAAATGAGATAGAAAATATAATTAAAAATATACAATCCAAAGAGGAATTATTAAATATTCCAAGAACATTATTAAAAAAGGAAGAATGGGGGCTTTTGACAATACTTAGTTTAATTTTAGCAGGTGTATTTCCAGCTTATTTTGTCAATATTTTACTTATTTCTTTTTTTACAGAACTTGGTCATTTGTGGACGACCCATTTATCAGAAAAAGGCAGACGTTTATTAATTGAATTTGAAAAAGATTTTAGGGTTGGTTATGAAAAGGAAAAAATAAATGATTATAAGGGTGCATTATTGGTGTATGAAAAACTTGTAAAAAAATATAAAGATAATCCAAAAATAGCAGAAATTGCAATAAAACGGATTGAATGGATAGAAAAAAATAAATTATAAAAGGAAAAGTAAAGAATGTATTGCGAAAATTGTGGAAAAGAAATAAAAAAAAATAGTAAATACTGTAAAAATTGTGGAAAAAAAATAAAACCACCAGAAGAAATATTAAATGAAATAAAAAAAGATTTTAAAGAAAAAAATTACACAAATCTATCAAACAAAATACAATTAATAGAAAATGCAATTCCAGAAGATATAATTTTAAAATTAAAAGGTGATATATCTTTTGTATTTGGTAATTTTTCTGATGCAAAGGATTTTTATCTTAAAATTCCTAAACAGAAAAGAGAGTGGGATGTCAGTTATAATCTTGCGCTTATATGTATAAATGAAAATGATATAAAGACCGCGATTGATTTTTTTGAATCCATTGATATAAAAAAAATAAATCCCCAAAAAAGTTTAATTTATCATGATAAATATGATTCTTCTGAAAAATTAATAGTTGATATTAATTTGTATCTGGGAGTTCTTTATAAAAATATTGGAAAAAATAAACAGGCAATAAATGCGTTTAAAAATGTACTTAAATATGATGATAAAAACGAGCTTTCTTATGCAAATTTGGGCGATATATATTTTAAAGATGGCAATTATGATTTAGCCATAGAAAATTATAATCGTGCAATAAAAATAACATCTGATAATAACAAAAAATCCAATTTATATAATGATCTTGGTTTTTCTTATTTTAGAAAAGGGCTTATAAATGATGCGATGGATTGTTTTAAAAATTCTGTTATTTTAAATCCAGATAATATAAACGCCATTTATAATCTTGGACTTTTATATGTTAAGAGTGGTATGAAAGAAGAAATAAAAGATGATTATAAAGAATTTTTAAAATACGATGGTGGTATAGAAATATTATTCAATCTTTCAAAATCCATAGTCAACATTGCAAAACAAGAAAGTGAGCTCATATCATCCATAGATTTTATAGGAGAAAGTGAAGGGATAAAAAAAGTAAAAGAAACAATAATAAAAGCAGCAGAATCAGACTCAACTGTCTTCATACAGGGAGAAAACGGCACGGGTAAAGAACTTGTGGCACGAGCTATCCATAAATTAAGCAGGCGTGCAGAAAAACCATTTGTTGTTGTAAATTGTGGAGCATTGCCTGAAACACTTCTTGAATCAGAACTTTTTGGATATGAAAAAGGAGCATTTACTGGAGCAATAAAAACAAAGCCAGGCAGATTTGAAATAGCAGATGGTGGCACAATTTTTCTTGATGAAATAGGTGATATTACACCTGCAATGCAGGTTAAATTATTAAGATTTATTCAGTATAAAGAGTTTGAAAGAATTGGCGGCAATGAAACAATAAAAGTGGACGTGCGACTTATAACAGCAACAAACAAAGATATTAAAGAAATGGTAAAAAATGGATCTTTTAGAGAAGATCTTTTTTATCGCATTTATGTTTTACCTATATCATTACCACCTTTGAGAGAACGCGGTAATGATATTGTTTTACTGGCTCAATACTTTTTAAAAACTTTTTCTGAGAGATATAATAAAAAGTTTAAGAATTTTTCAGATGACGTATTAAGAATCTTTCTAAAATACAACTGGCCTGGAAATGTAAGACAACTGGAAAACATAATTGAAAGAATAGTTACTCTGTATGATGATGTAGAAGTTAAAATTTCACATGTCCCAGATGAATTATTAGTATCTTCTGAAAAATTTATAGATGAAAAAGATTCAGAAATAAATTTTGATATCATAGAAATATTAAAAAGTGTTAATTATGACCATAAGAAAGCTGCAAAAAAATTAAAAATGACAGAAGAATATCTTAAAGAAAAATTAAATGAGATTAATTTAGATGAGATAATGCGCAGAGCAGGTAATTCTCCTACAAAAGCAGCAAAAATTCTTGGCATTTCAAGAATGGCATTATGGAAAAGATTGCATAAAAAAACTAAAAAATAATTAAAACTAAACAATGAAATATAACCAAAAGTTTACATAAAGTTTACATTTAGTTTACGCAATATTATTATTTATAATAAATCTATTTAAAAACCCTAATAAAACCATACAAAATAATTTTTAAATTTTTGGCACATAATTTGCTTTTATTTTTATTGATATTATTTATGGAGGAAAATATGACTTTTGAGTGCACAGTAAAAGCAGGACACATAGGAGCAGGTAAATATTTTGATAAGAAAATAATTATACATGCTTCAAATATTTTAGACGCAATGAATAAAGCTAAAACAAAAGCAGGTGTAAAAAAGGGAAAATCAAATTTTTTTGGTCAGAGTATTTTAGAAATAAAAAAAATAAATAATTAAATATATATTTTATAAAATTTAAAATTAAACTTTCAACTTTTAACTTTTATCTAATGACTTCTATATAGTAATTAAAAGCTTTTGAATTATTATCTGTTTTTATTCTTATAGTATCTTTTGAAATAATTGTGTAATTTTTATATTCATCTTTTATATAATTGTTATAATCAAGAGTATAAACTTTTATTGACTTAAAGACATTTACATTGATTGTATATGTTGCATTTACTGGTTCTATTATTATAGGAGATGAACCGCCATAAATTACTGATGTGTGATTTGGACTGTATTTTGTATTTTTATTATCTATTCTTGCAGCAACATTTAAAATAAGTTTAGAAGAATTCATTATGGGTTTGTTATCAAGAGAATATAAAAATATAGAAGCGTATTTATTATCTGATAGGACTCTAAAATTTTTAAATTTAAAACTCTGACCTTTTATAAAACCTATAACTCCCTGTATTTTTAAATTATCAATTTGAAACACTCCCTTTTTTAGATTCCAATAAAGTTCCTGAGTTATTGAAAGCGCAGCATCTTTTTTTAACACGGGATTGAAATTTTTGCTCTCTTCTGTTTTGTTAAATGTCTTTGCCACTTTTATCATCAGTGGGCTGTTATAATCATTATTTACAAGTTTAAAAGAAAGATTTTTGGTTTCAAACATATCTTTTTCAGATACATATTCAACTATTTTTTGTTTTGAAGTTGAAACATAGTTGTTATGAAATATTTTAAGAGCTGGAGCCCATTGTGAGAGTATATCAGGCGAACGAGAAAAATCACAAAAATGTGTTAATAAATTTTTCCATTCATATGTTCCGAAATTAAATTGTAGCAGTGCATCCCATCCTTGTAATTTACCATAAGCAGCCATTATTATTGGGCTACCTGTCCTGTATTCATTAGGTAGTAAAAAATTCCATTCAGAAACTGTAAACGGTTTATTATTCACCCTTGCATGTGCGAGCTCTGATATGCAGTTGTTTTTCATTTTGAGTATAGGTGCATTTGTAAATGAAATATTCTCCTGCATTGTCCATCCGCCTGATGGATGGTCCCAGTAGCTGTGTCTGTCTATGAAGTCAAGTTTTGAATTTGAATAAATATCTGCATCCCATTTTTCCCAGTGATTAGAACCAGTTACAAGTGCTTTAACTCCTAATGATTTAATGAAATCATACATTCTTTTGTAAAATTTATCTTGATAATATAGATAAAATCTCTTTGTATCTACGCCACGGCCTGTTGAAATTGCTGTTCCAAATGCTCTCCAGTCCTCCCAATTTATCATAAATGATTCTCGTTTTACTGTATTTGAATTAAAATCTTCGTTTTCCTGTAAATTACTATCACCATATGCACTCCACGCCTTTCTCAAGTTGTCCATGGAGCCATATTTTTCCTTTAAATATTTATTAAACAACTCATTTAATTTTTTTGTGTATTTTTCTGGGATTTCACTATTTCTATCCCAGTAAAATAAGGAACTTTCATTGATAACTTCCATAAAAACAATTGCTGGTTCTTCTGTGTATTTTAAACCTGTATATTTATTTTTATGTTCAAGTAAATTTTTTATGTATTCTTCTGTTAATTCCTGCAATTTTTCATCAATGAAAATAACTTCTTTCATCCCATTTGGTATTTTTTGCCAATCTTCCACACCATCTTCAGGTCCTGGTTTTCTATGGACGAGTAAATCCATGAATATATAAATACCCGCTTCTTTTAGTTTATATATTAAATAATCCAGTTTATCTAAAGATTCTTCTGATAAAATTCGGGTTGTTTGTTTTGAATTGCCAAAAATATTTGGTTCTGCCCATGGGGCATCCATATGATGCAGACGCACCATATTTACCCCTAGTTTTGCAAGTCGTTTTACCATTTTATCAATTTCTGCATGGCTTAAAAAAACATCACCGCCGACAAGATTTGTGCCAAAAAATTTAGCAGGTGTGCCATCTTCAAATATTAAAGATTTATCTTTTTCAGAAATTTTTATAAATCCATGTTTACCAGCTGGTTTATCAAGTTCATCAGTAAAATCAATAATTGCTTTTTTATCATAGGTGTCTTGGGTGGGTGAAAAATCATACCAGTTTGACCTATCTTCTGGTTTGAATTCAACATATTTTACTGGTTTGCCTTTTGCATCCTTTGCAGTGACTTTTATTTTATCAAGCCACATTGTTCCTTTTGCATTTAAAAGTCCTGCAAAGACCTGTATGGATTTTGTTTCTTTTGGTACAAAATATTCACGCTCCATATATGTCCATTCATCAATGGTGCCTACTGCTTCTCCTACAACAGGTGGCCAATCACCAAATCTGCCTGTTTCATTATGAAATTCTATAGATATGCGTGCTTTTTCCCAGGGATTTACGCCTTGTTCAACATCTTTTATCTTATACCAGCCAGAAACATTTATAGAAGAAATTTTTGATGTATCAATAGGTATCTGTTGAATAATCATAGAAAAAACAGGAGATGTGTTAGTGATTTTAAAACATGTAGGTGATTTATAACCAGGAGATTCAAAAGAAGCATCTCCATTTATCCATCCACCCCAGTAAAGTGGTTTTGATGAGCCAAATTCCATATCTCCATTTATCAGCAAATCATCATCATCTCTAGGAATATTGAATTCTACATCAGGCAAGACCTGCAAGTCATCTGCCCACATTTCACCTGTGCAATTGGATAACTGGACTTGCACTAAAATAGATCTGGCTTCTGGTGGCACATTTATTATGTTCATTTTTTCAGACCAGTCAAAAGTTCCTTTCCATCTGCCGAGTTCTGGCCAGCCACCGACTTGTACACCCTTTGTATCGTAAAACAAAACCATAACACGAGCCCATTCCCATTCTTGAGGACCTGGTATTATATTTTTTATTTTTATTTTTGCTTTTACAAGAATTGATTTTATTGAGCCGGGTTCTATTAAAATTGTCTGATTTATTTCTTTGTATTCGTTGTTTTTATTTATCAAATAAATGAATTTATTTTCATTTTCTTTTAATAAAGATATTCCTTCTGCTTTTGAGTATGACCAGAAATCAGGAACATTATCATTGTTATTATCTTGCTCAAAATTTCCATTTTTTAGAATGTTTTCTGCTGAAAATAGATAAAAGGATAAAAATAAGAGAAAAGATAAAGTGATAAGTAGTTTTTTCATCTATGCCTCCATTTTCTGAATTGAGTATTATAAAAATATTATAAATCAATATATATTAATGTCAATGTTATAACGATTATTGAAATATTTGGTTGCGGATCATTTTTGCTTTCTTAAAATTTTTTTTATTTTAAAAGCGGTCTCTTTAATGACGTCAGAGAGGAAGAGTTGTTCTTTTTTGCTTAACGAATTAATCAAAGGTTCGTATTTTTTTAATATACTTTCATCCTTTTTTTTGGGTTCATCAAATTGAAATAATAGGAAAACAGGCATTTTTAAGACTTCAGAAATCTTAATAATTGTTTTTAAAGAAGGCGTCCTTTTACCATTTTCAATTTGACTTAAAAAGTTTTGACTGACATTTATTAGTTCGCTCAATTGTTCTTGTGTCAGACCTGCATTTTCTCTATAAAATCTTATTTTTATACCTAAGTTTTTTAAATATTCCTTCATTATTTTATCCCAAAAGATTTTAAACAATTATATCATAATTATTATTAAACTTTATAAACTAATAGCAATATTAAATATTGACATACAGTTATAATAATATTATAATATATATAACAATGTGTTATATAATTTATTTCAAGTTTTTTAAATAAATTATGTTGGAGGTAAAATATGGGGAATCGCCCAGATGATAAGATAAATAGAGATGTAATTATTAAAATTGTTAAAGAAAGATTGATTCAAAATGGGGATAAACAGGAAATACAAAATTCACTTGTTAAATTGGGTTATACAAAACAAGAAGCAAAAGATATTATTTGTGTAGCAATAAAAGATCTTGAAAATATAGGTGTATACCTAAAATCAAATAATTTTATTTTATATATTTTGGTATTTATAATTATTTTATTAATATTTATTTATTTTATTTTAAAATAATTATATTAAATTTTTATTTACAAAAAGTGTATATTTTTATAATTTTTTTATGACAAAAACCAATTGACAAAAAATAAAAAAAATAATATTATATATACAAAGAATAATATAAAAATAGAGGGAGAGAAGCGAGCGAAATCCCGGAATAAATAAGGAGGATAATATGGGAAAGAAGCTGGTAATAATTTTATTTGTTTTAGTATTGATGACATCCTGCACAGGACCAGCAGGGCAACAGGGACCAGCAGGACCGCAGGGACCAGCAGGACCAGAGAAGCCAGGTATATATTATATTCGGATATTTCAGAATGGGGTATATTCAAGCACATACACAGGACAAGTGGAGAGTTGTTTGTTTGGGAATAGTCCAATGCCTTATTATACAGATAATACAGTTCCAATTAACCTGGGAGTAAAAAACAGTCTAGGAAGATATCGGGCTATATTAAAATTTGATATAAGTTCCTTACCGAACAGTAAAATAATAGTGGATAAAGCAGAGTTAACAATAAAAACCACACCAAATAATTATGGTGGTGGAGCAAGAGATGTAACAATACATAAGGTAATATCACCATGGAAAGTATTTGAAACTGGATGGCAAGTTAGACAATTAACACCGGATTGGAAAAATTGGCAAAATGATGGTGGGGACTATGATGCAAATACAATAACACCAAAATCAGCAACAATAGATATATTAGCAAATAGCACAATAACCATAGAATTAGACCCAAAAGTAGTGCAAGGATGGATGGAAAATCCAGCGACAAATTATGGAATTATTTTAAGAGTTATAAATGAAACTCAATTAAACAATTATGCAGAGATATATCCAGGAGGAGCAAGCAATCCAGAGAACAGACCAAAGTTAAAGATATGGTATTATACGGTTGAATAAAGATGTTCTTTAAAGATGTTTGATGAGGATGTTCGCTAATAACGTTCGCTAAGAATGTATTTTTATACTTAGTTAATATTATTTTCAAATTTACAAATTGGCAAATCCTTAAACATAAGTTATTAACATGTTTAGCGAACAGTAGTTACGAACATGTTTGGCAAACATTTATAACAAACATTTTTATTACCATTGAAAATTAACAACAGAGGTTGTAATAAAAGAGTGAATATAGATATAACTGAGAGAAGTTATAAATATGCTTTAGAAGTGATAAAAATTTATCAGAGTTTAGAAAAAACTAATATAGGCAGGATAATAGGAAAACAACTGTGACGTAGCGGAACATCAATAGGTGCAAATATATATGAAGCACAATCAGGGCAAAGTAAGTCGGAATTTATTAGCAAGATGTATAATACATATAAAGAAGCACGAGAAACAAGATACTGGTTGAAATTGATAAAAGAAGCAGGAATAGAGAATAATATAAATGGATTGGATGCAGAAACAGAAGAAATAATAAAGATATTGGCAAGTATAATAAAATCAACAAAAAATCCGAAGGATTAACAATAATAGAAAATTGATAATTGAAAATTGAAAATTAATAAACGGAGGTGGCTCATGAAAAGAGGGGTTCTGTTATTTATTGTTCTTTTTATAATTTTTGTTGGAGTAATTATAATAAATTCGTGTAAAAAGGGCTCAGGCATATTAGCGCCTGGGTTTGTCATACCAACACCAACACCCACATTTACACCTGATATAAATTACAGTGTATATGTGCATCAGCAAGGCACACCAGTAACAGGGTTGAGAATACAGATGATAAATGAGAATAAAAAGATAGAAGCAAAAACAGATGTGAAGGGTGTAGCAGGATTTAAAGTAAATGAATTTGGAAAATGGAGTTTGATGATAGATACATTTGATGATTTTACAGCACAGACATTTATGGTAGAGCCGAAGACAAATACATATTTTGCAATTGACTATGGAATACCAACACTTGAATTAAAATTAATAAGTGGCAGTGAGCAAATACCAATATCTCCGAGTTCAATAACATATACTGTGAAATATCATACGAAGTTTGAAAGGAAAAAATATGTTATATTAAATTTACCTGAAGGAATTTTTAAAGATATTTCAGAACCAAAAACCGTCTCCCACGACGGCGACGAACTTACAGTGCGTTTGGATATTAAAAAGAGTTTTGAAGGATATACAAGAGATAAAAAATATCTTGACATATATGCATACACACAGGGCATAGCACCAGACCAGAAAACAACAACATCAAATACAAGAACATTGACTAAAAACTGGTTATTAAATGCTACAGTGGATTATTATTTTTTCACATTATTTGCGCATGATATGGATGATGGAAAGACATGTTATTATGCAGGCATAAGAAATGTTGATGTATCAAAATCATATAATATACCGATATATGGGACATTAAAATATGAAGTAAAGGAATTTGGCACATATAGTTCAGCGAATAACACAGTGGTATACAGTGGATTATCAAATAAATGCATACCAAATTTTATAAAATACACTTGTTGTAATTTTAGTTATGGATGTTTTAATGCATTAGCAAAGATAAAGTCAAGCTGTGGAGACGCATGTGCGTGGAAAGATTACATGGGAGCAAATGGATATATAAAAGTCAGAATATATGATGATGGATATTTAGATGTTGTAAGAAGATTTGAGACGAAAAAGGGATGGAGTCAGATATATTATCAATGGTGCTGCACGAGC
>JAOAIN010000266.1 GCA_026414685.1 Candidatus Goldiibacteriota bacterium | reverse complement strand
AATAATTTTTAAAGATGGAAATACATTAAACGCAAAGGTTTTTGAAATAAAAGAAGACCAGATAGGTGTTCAAACAGAAACAGAAAAGTTTTATATACCTTATTCAAAAATAAAAGACATCATTTATGTAAAAAAAATAGATGAAGAGAATTATAAACAATGGATTGCAGCGGGAAGTGTGATACTTCTATGCCTTCTGTCTTTTATAATAATAATATGGGGAAGAAACCTGTAAATACATTAATTGATTCCAGTTGCCATTTATATATATAAATTTTTAAATTTTAAGATTAAAAAATGTGAAAATCTAAAAATTTGAAGATTTTAAGATTTATTTTATTCCACTTTCAGTATTGCAAGAAATGCTTCCTGAGGGATTTCAACACTTCCAAACTGTTTCATTCTTTTTTTACCTTCTTTCTGTTTTTCAAGAAGTTTTCTCTTGCGTGTTATATCGCCACCATAACACTTAGCTAATACATCTTTTCTAAGCGCAGGTATAGTTTCCCTGGCAATTATTTGGCCACCTATAGCTCCCTGTATTGGTAAAGGAAAAAGCTGTCTTGGTATTACTTCTTTTAATTTTTCAACGAGCGATTTTGCTTTTCTATATGCAAAATCTTTATGAATAATAAATGAAAGCGAATCAATTTTTTCATGGTTCACTAGGATATCTACCTTTTTTAAATCTCCAGGTCTGTAGTCAATTATCTCATAATCCATGGTTGCATAACCACGTGTACATGATTTCAATTTATCATAAAAATCCCATATTATTTCTGAAAGTGGCATTTCATAAACTATTAAAGCCCTGCCCACCGTTATATACTCAGTTGTTATATAAATTCCCCTTCTTGATTGGCATAGTTGCATTAAAGGACCAATATATTCAGAAGGCGTGATTATTGAAATTTTCACATACGGCTCTTCTATTATTTCAATTTTTGAAAAATCAGGAAATAAAGCAGGATTGTCACACATTATTGTTTCACCCGAAGTGGTAATAATCTTGTATTCAACATTTGGTGCTGTTGCAATTAAATTTAAATTATACTCGCGTTCAAGGCGCTCCTGTATTATTTCCATGTGTAAAAGTCCTAAAAATCCACATCTAAAACCAAAGCCAAGTGCTTCTGATGATTCTGGTTCAAAAAATAATGATGCATCATTTAATTTAAGTTTCTGTAAAGCATCTTTTAATTCTTCATACTGCTCATTTAAAACAGGAAATAAACCGCAGAATACCATTGGTTTTACTTCTCTGTATCCTGGCTGCGGATGAGGTGTTGGATTATGGGCATCTGTTATTGTATCGCCGATTTTTATATCACTTATAGATTTAATACCTGCTTCTATATAACCAACATTACCAGCTTTTAAAATATCTGTTTCTGTTTTATCCGGTTTAAAAATTCCAACAGCAGTAACTTCCCAAATAGAGCCAGCAGCTATCATTTTAATTTTCATTCCTTTTTTGATAACACCATCATAAACTCGTACAAATACAATCACGCCTTTATAAAAATCAAACTGCGCATCCATAATTAAAGCATTTAAAGGTGCATTTATATCGCCAGTAGGTTTTGGTATTCTTTTAATTATTGCATCCAATATTTCTTTTGTTCCTTTGCCTTCTTTAGCACTTGCAAGAATGCAATCTTCAGAAGGAATATTAAGCATTTCTTTTAATTCGTTTTTCGTTTTTTCAATATCTGCATTCGGTAAATCAATTTTATTAATAACAGGTATAATAGGCAATTTAAGTCCTAAAGCAATATGCGCGTTTGCAAGTGTTTGAGCTTCTATCCCCTGAGAAGCATCAACAACTAATATTGCACCATCTGAAGCCCGTAAACTTCTTGAAACCTCATAAGAGAAATCCACATGCCCTGGAGTATCTATAAGATTAAGAATGTATTCTTGATTATTAAATAAATATTTTATCTGGACTGCTTTTGCTTTTATTGTTATTCCACGCTCCCGTTCAAGATCCATTGAGTCAAGAAATTGCTCTTTCATCTTTCTTTTTTCAATTGTACCTGTATATTCAAGTAATCTATCTGCTAAAGTGGATTTTCCATGATCAATATGGGCTATTATTGAAAAATTTCTTATAAATTTAAGATAAGAATTATCCAATTTTAGCGTACCTCAATATATTTAAAATCAAAATACCGCTGCTGTGTTTTTAAACTGCCATACTGTATCATAAAAGCTATCATCTGCATGAAATTCTTTTTATATGTATGTTCAATTGCTTTAACTTGAAATGAAAATGATTTTATCTCGCCAGGAGTTAAATAAAATTGATGTGAAATTTCTCCAAACATTTCAAGATTTGATACCTTTAAAAGTTTAAGATAATAATCCATAGAAATCGGCGCATTATTTTTTATAGTTATGTCAATATTAAATATTTCATCCTTTGCAACTTTATCGGGTGCATCCCAGGTAACTTCAAAAGGAAAAAATTCATTTATTTTTCTTAAATATGTGAATGTGGCTCCACCTGCAACAGCCCATTCAAGAGCTGAATAAGGCCCCCTCGTTGATTTAAATGCTCTGGTTAAATCATGCCAGAAAAGGCCAAAACTCGGATTTACTTTCTGTAATTTATCAATCGCAAGTTTTTGACGAAGAAAATGTTCTTCTGGACCTGATGGATTATATGTCCTGCCAAGCAAGAACCAGTCAACACATTGACCGGAAACTATATTTGAATTTCCTCTCTTTAAATAATCTTGCCAATCATCAATCATTCTGGGATATGTTTTTTTATCAATAGAATAAAACATAAGAGCATTGATGTCAACACCAGCATCTATGAACATAAGTGGGTCTTGGCCATGTTCTTTTCCTTGGCGCCATGTAAGAGTAAATGTCCAAAGCGGTTTTTTTAGTCCTGATTTCTCTTTTATTTCTTTTATAATCTTTGACATTTTATGAGCACGCCACCATTGCCACATTTGTTCTATATCAGGATCCTTGTCAATTTCCAACGTTTTTCCAAACCACATCATTCTGTCCTCATAACTCATATCATTCCAATCATTGGGTAAATTTTTAACAGGCATATCAGAAACAAATTCATTTACCATTTCATATCCACCAAAGTCAGTTCTCACATAATCCATCCCCACAAAATCAATTTCCGGTATTGAGTTAAAATATTTAAAAAGTTCTATAATATCATTCCACCTTTTTTGATCATTAATGGATACATATATAAGTTTTCTTAAAGTATTGTTCTGTTTATCATAACCTGTAGTTTGATCATAAGGAGATAAATCTTTTCTATTTCCCAAAAGTAAAAAACTCAAAATATATGCACCGTATTTCATTCCATAATCATGACAAGCCTGCGCAATTTCTCTAACCTGACTAATATTTGTCTTATCCCAAGGAAAAATTGCAGGATTAAATGAATTCCAAATCTGTGATTGTCCTGCATTGTGCCATAAAGCATCTGCTCCCATAAATTTTGCCCACAGCACATAATTTTCCCATATTTTCACAGCCTTCCCACCAACACCAGGAACTCTCTGTATGATACTTTCACCCGGTTCAATGGTCATGACACATAAATTTTTATCCATAGGTGGTGGGGTTCTTTTGATAATATTAAAACTTTTTTCTCCAGCATAACTTTTACCATCAATTTTTAACACTACATGAACATTATAAAGGCCTATTATTGGATTCCATGGTATGGGCCAACTTGATTCCCAGATATCTTTCTCTTCATTGTATTTTAAAGGTAATTCTTCTATATTTCCAATTGTTTTAATAAGCTTTTTATCACGATAAACCCTTGCATAACAATGTGCTTGCTTTTTTATATTTTTATAATCAGGTGTGGCCTGTTTAAGTATTGAATCAAATATGTTTTTTCTTTCATCTTTTTTTGATGTAATATATTGACAAGAAATTTTAATACATTCATATCTGTAATAATTATCTTTATCTGTTTTAACTATTACTCCATCACTATATATTATTGAAAAAATATATAAAAAGAGTATAATATTAAAAAATTTTTTATACATAACACCTCTTAGGAGTTATTTTTATTGCATAAATACAGGATAAAATTATATAGGTAAAAAGTTAAGTGTCAAGTATAAAAGACCAGAAAAAAACAATAAAAATAAATGAGATATTCTATGATATAGAAGGTGAAGGAAAATATCAAGGATATCCTACTTTGTTCATAAGAGTTACAGGTTGTAATTTAAGATGTAAATGGTGTGATACAAAATATGCATATTTTAATGGTAAAAATATAAGCATTAAAAAAATAATCCGTATTATAAAAAAAAGTCCATATAAAAATGTAAACATAACTGGTGGGGAACCACTTCTTTATAAAAAAATTATAAATTTAATAACTAAAAAAATAAAAAATAAGATTATAACAATTGAAACCAATGGCTCTATTTCTATTAAAGGTATTAAAGCTGATAATATAAGTATGGATTTGAAACTACCTTCTTCTGGTGAGAGTGATAAAATGATACTTTCAAATCTTAAACTACTGCGACCACAGGATCAGTTAAAACTTGTAATTGGTTCGTATGAAGATATGATATATGCTAATAAAATTCTAAAAAAATATAAAGTTAAATCCACAATAATTGCTCAACCGGTTTATAAAAAATTTAAACTAATAAATATAAAAAAATTTGTTTTAAGGAACAAATTAAATTGGAAAGTGTCTATACAGATGCATAAAATGTTTGAAAAGGATGTTTAGAAAGTATGTTCGAAAAATATGTTTTAAAAAATGTATACTAAATATATTTTTTAATATAAATAATGTTTTTTAAACATATTTTCGGAACATTTTTACCAAACATCATTATAAAACATCTATATTAAACATAAAATTTATGAAAGGGAGCATATGAAAAAATTA
>JAOAIN010000200.1 GCA_026414685.1 Candidatus Goldiibacteriota bacterium | reverse complement strand
ATTATGGACAACAGATACTCCAGAAGATTTTATAGTTGTTAAGCGTTCTTTTGAAGATACTTTAACTATAAATCTATTTAGGCTTAAAAAATTAATTGATGTTTTAAAACAAAGCGGTTTTCAATACAGAGAAGAACTTGTGAATTTTCATCTAAAAATTGCATTTCCTCTCGCTACTTTTATCTTAACTCTACTTGGTATTTCTATCCCCTTTTTATTCTATACACAGAAATCATTTTTAAATGCTGCTTTGAGTTTTATTTTCACAGTTATCACCGCTTTTTTTTATATGGGTTTTTTAACAATTGGACTTTCTATGGGAAAAATGGGAGCTTTATCTCCATGGCTTTCTGCATGGATATCAAATATTATATTTATCTTTATTGGATTCTTTGTAATGACAAAAATAAAAAAATAAAAAACTTATCTTGTAAGATATTTCATCGGATCCAACGGCGTTGATTTTTTTCTGATTTCAAGATATAGTTCAGACCCAAAAAATGATTCGGTATCTCCTGTTTTTCCTATTTTTTCTCTCATTGAAACTTTTTGACCATTTGCCACATTTATCTCCGACAAATGTCCGTATATTGAATAATATCCACCCCCATGATGTATTATTATCATTTTTCCAAACCCATCAAACCAGTCAGCATATTTCACTGTTCCATAAAATATTGAATAAACATCTTCACCATAACTAGTGCCGATATGAATACCACGATTATATACGATTGTGCCAAATTTAGGATGTTTATATTTTCCAAATCCAGATAATACATTCTTAGATTTTACTGGCCATGGGAATTTGCCTCTAAATTTATCAAAAGCTTCCTCTGCACTTTTATCTTGCATTGTTACCTGTATTTCAAGTTTTTCTATAAAATCATTGAGGTTTTTTGAATTTTCCTCAAGCTCATTTAATATCTTTTTCCTTTTTTCTATATTGTTACGTATAGTTTGTAGTGTTAACCTTTTCTCCCATTTAATATTTTTATAATTCTCCCATTGTTTTTTCTTTTGTTTTTTAATCTCTTCTATCTCTTTTTTATAGTTTAGCATTAAATCTTTATCATCTTCAAGTTGTATAAGAGTGGCTTTATACCTTTCCACTTCCTGAAGATTTTTAGAACTTAGTATTTTTACGAATTTATACCTATTTATGAAATCGGAAAAATTTTTTGAGCTTAATAATACAGAAAAAATATCTGTCTGACCTTTCATATACTGCTTACGCAGTATATCTTTAACTACGTCCCTTTTTTTATTTATATATTCATTTGCATCCTTTATACGCTTTTCTATATTAGCAATATCTTCACTTAAAACCTTTAAATTATTATCAAATACATCTATTTCTTTTTTTGTGATATCTATCTCTCTTTCCAATTTACGTAGATATTTAGTTGTAGCTTTTTCCTGTTGTTTTTCTTTCATTATAGCTATTTTTTCTTCATTTATCTTTTCTTTTATTTTTTTTAATTCCTTTTTTGTCTCTTCAAGATGCTTTCTGTAATCTTTTATCTCTTCCTTTATATATTCTGAATAAAAAAAAGATGGAAAAATAAAAAGAAATATAAGTATAAATAATACATCCTTAATAATAGTCACCCCGTATTCTCCCCTGGGATAATAAACTACCAATAAAACCAAGTATAGCGCCTGAAATAATACAACCAATTAAAAATTTCACCGTAAAAAATTCTGGCCTAAAAATGTAAAAATTTAAAAGATTTATTCCCATCTCTTTCTGTATCTGTAATGATAGAATCTTTATTATTATATAAATAACAACCCAACCAATTACACCACCTATTATACCGTGAATCAAACCTTCCATAATAAAAGGCAATCTGATATATAAATCTGTTGCACCAACCATCCTGAAAACATATATATCATGACGCCTAGCATATATTGTTAAATTAATAATACTTGAAACAACTAAAATAGATGCAATAACAAAAATAATACCAGCCACAGCAGTTATAAGTTTAATAACATTAATTATGTTCAAAAAATTTTCAATATCCTTACCCCCATACTGAACTTCCAAAACACCCTCTTTGGTATTTAAAAACTTTGTCAATTTTTCAATACTTTTTTTAGTATGATCTTTTAATTTTATTTTAATAGAATCAGGCAAAGGATTGCCCTCAAAGCTATCCAGTATTTGTTTCATTTCTTTATCTTGTGCAAATTCCTGATAGGCATCTAATTTTGAAATAAAAACAACTTCGGATATTTCCGGAAACTCTTTTATTTCTGTAATCATATTATCTATTTTATCTTTTGAAATATTATCTACCAGGAAAACAACTATTTCAACTTTGTTTTGAAGTTCATTCATAAAATGTTTTACTGTTTCACTTATGAGATAATATCCAGCAAGAACAGTAATTGTTACTATAATTGTGCCCATAGAAATTAAACTCAAAAATCCACTTCTTTTAAAATTTATAAAAACCTCTTTTATTGCTCTCACTGCTGTATTAACCTACCTCTATCAAGTTTAATAACTCTGCCACCCACCCTTGAAATAATTTCTTTATTATGTGTAGCAATAACAACTGTTGTTCCTGTCTTATTAGCATCAAGCAACATGGTGATTATCTCCCATGCTGAAAAATCATCAAGATTACCAGTTGGCTCATCAGCAAGAATTAAAGAAGGACTTGTAATAAGCGCCCGTGCAATTGCCACTTTTTGTTTTTCTCCGCCTGATAAATGCCATGGATTTAACTTTTCTTTACCAGAAAGCCCTATTTTTTTTATATATTCAAGTACCACCCTTTTTATATACTGTCTATTAGTGCCAACTATCTCTAAAGGCAATGCAATGTTATCAAATACGCATCTATCAAAAAGTAATTTAAAATCTTGAAAAACAAAGCCTATACTCCTTCTGTATTTTGAAATTTTTCCACCTCTTAAATGTGATATATCCGTATCATTAACTAGTATTGTTCCCATTGTAGGAACATCTTCTCTATATAGTAAATTTAAAATCGTTGATTTTCCGGCACCGGATGGGCCAGTAATAAATACAAGTTCACCATCACATATTTCAAAACTTATATCATCAAGCGCTCTTATATCCTTTTCATAAATTTTATATACATGTTTAAATTTTATCATATTCACCATCTTCTGAGTAATAATATCTTCTATTTTAATTAACTCTAATATTTAACTTCACAATTCCTCCTCATATCCTGTTTCAGGAGCAATAACATTATTGATGTTTTCCTTATTCAATCTTTCAATGAGAATTTGTTGTTGCTCAGGTTCTCCATGCACCAAAAAAATTTTTTTTAATCTTCCATCCTTTTTAGCCTTTTTAATAAATGCAACTAGGTCTTTACTTCCAGCATGTCCAGAAAATTCATTGATAACAAAAACACTCGCATTTACTTTATATAATTCACCGAAAATTTTTACTTCTTTCTCTCCATCCACCAATCTACGTCCTAAGGTCTCCTTTGCTTGATAACCAACTATTAAAATTGTATTTCTTGAATCCTCTATATTATTTTTTAAATGATGAAGAATCCTTCCAGCTTCACACATACCTGTTGCTGATAAAATTACACAAGGTTTATCATAATCATTTATTGCCTTTGATTCTTGCACGCTCTCAGTGAATTTCAAAAGTTCCAGATAGAAAGGATTTTTATTATTGGCCATCAATTCAAGCATTTCAGGATCAAAACATTCACTATGTTTCATAAAAACTTCGGTTATACTCTTTGCCAGGGGACTATCTACAAATACTAGCATTGCTGGTATTTTTCTATTTATAAACAGTTTATTTAAAATATATAATATTTCCTGAGCTCTTTCAACTGTAAAAACAGGAATGATTATTTTGCCGCCTTTTGAATATGTATCATTGATTATAAAAGAAATTTTATCCAGTGCGGTTTCAATGGGCTTATGATCTCTGCCTCCATAAGTGGATTCACAGATGAGATAATCAATATTATACATATTATCTGGATCAATTATTATAGGCAATTGCTTTCTGCCTAAATCGCCTGTAAATCCGATTTTTATTTCTCTTCCATTATCAATTATTTTTAAAATAACCATCGCAGAACCAAGGATATGCCCCGCATTTAAAAAATATGCTAGAATTTCTTCTTTATTTATATTAAAATATTCGCCTATATTTTTTGATTCAAACTTTTTTAATGATTCCTGTGCCTGCTCTATTGTATAAAGTGGTTCAAAAAGATTTTTTCCTTGTTTTGCTCTTTTTTTGTTCACATATTCAAGGTCTTTCATCTGGACATATGCAGAATCAGGTAACATTAAATCGCACAGATCTTTTGTAGCATGAGTACAGAACACAGGGCCTTTATAGCCTTTTGCAATTATAGTAGGAATATTTCCACTATGATCAATATGAGCATGAGATAATATTATAGAGTTTACTTCAGAAGGGGAAAAAGGAAAATTTCTATTTCTTTCAAAACTCTCTTTACGTTTACCTTGTTGCATGCCACAATCAAGTAACAGCTTAAAATCATTCTTTTCTATAAGATGCATTGAACCAGTTACCTGTCTTGCGGCACCATAAAATTTAATCTTTACCAATTTTTTCCTCTATATACTGAAAACCTTATTTATATTATATAATTTACTATCTATTTTTTTCTCTTTATCTATCACATCCGTCATCTCATGCTGAATGAATCTTCCTTTTTCAAAACCAACCATTTTGCATTC
>JAOAIN010000139.1 GCA_026414685.1 Candidatus Goldiibacteriota bacterium | reverse complement strand
GAAAATAAAGCGCCTTTATTCAATATACCTTTTTTTCTATTTATACATTTGCCATCCTGCCATATTGCTGTGGTTGGCCTCCTGTTTTCGTCATAATAACTACCATTGATAAAAATTATCGCATCTGGATATTTTTCATGCCACTCTTTTATATTATACATCTCAGGCCAGCCACTTTCTTTTTCTTTATAAAATATCTTAAAATAAAAAGCATTATTTGAAATTTTTAAAATATTAATTGTATCGGTCAGTTCATTATTTTTGTAAATCTTTACTTGATTATAAAAAAATCCAGGTTCTATCTCCTGATAAGTAATCTCTTCGCCTGCAAAATTTAAAAAATATGTAAATAAAAAAATCATTAAAAATAATTTAAAATGGAAATTCTTCATGCTCACCTTTTTTTCTTTTTTGCTTCCCATAAGAAGGCAAACTTGCTATTTTATGTTCCAAATTACCTTCAACATATATTGCTTTATTTGGTTTTGCAGGGCACACAAACTCACATGCACCGCAGCCAATGCAGATATGTTCCCGAATATATGGGATGCCTAGTCCATTTTTATAAGGTTTTAAAATAACTGCTTTTGTAGGGCAATATTCATTACACATTCCGCAGTCAGTTTCATTTTCATAGACAACACAATTTTTCATCTCAAATTTTGCAACACCTATCTGTATTTTTTTCTTTTCTTCAACAGAAATAAATTTAATAGCACCTGTTGGGCATACCTGTGAACATTTATTACAGTCATATAAACAGTATGATTGCAGATAATTCATCTTTGGTTGTAAAAAATTTTTCAGTCCATATTCATAAGTTGTTGGAGTTAAAACCTTTGTTGGACACGCAGAAACACATAAATGGCAGGAGATACATTTCCTATTAAAATTATTAATATTTTGCGCACCTGGTGGTAGAATAATTGGATTTTTCTTTTTTATTAAAATAGAATTTGCAAATAATTTTGCAGGAGATGTTGTAAGCAAAAAAATAAAAAATCCTGTTATTGTCTTGTTTAAAAAATCTCTTTTTGTTTCATCAGTTTTTTCATCTTTAGCACCATAAAAATATTTCAATCCATCTTTAGCACATGCATCAATACAATTAAAACAATTTATGCACAATTCATAATCTATTTTTTTTGACAATGGTTCTATACAACCAGCTTTACAGACACCAACACATAAACCACAGGAATTACATTTTTTTTCTGAAATATTGATTTTAAAAATAGAATATTTTGAAATTAAACCTAAGATGGCACCCGCAGGACATAAAGTATTGCAAAAGAACCTTCCTTTGAAAAAAGCAAGTATTCCTACAGAAATTAAAACAGCAAAAGCATAAAAAAATGAGTGAGCATAAAAACTGTGGGTCTCAACTTTTTTTATAAAATAAACATCAAAGTTTTGCAAAATGTCAGACATTAAATTATTAAAAAAATATGCCACTGGCTTTATAATTTCATTTGCTATTCTTCCAAAATTAGAATATGGTTCAAAAATTGATAAAAAAGTAATATTTCCAAGAAAAAATGCTATAAATAAAATACTTATAAATATATATCTAAAAACTTTATAATTTTTTTGTTTTTCAAAAGATTTTCTTTTTAAAAATTTATATTTTAAAAATATAAAAATATCTTGCAAAGTCCCAAAAGGACAGAGTGTGGAGCAATAAACACGGCCAAAAAAAAAGGTAAGAATTAAAAGAAAAATTAAAGGAAAAATCAAAGTATGATTTAAAAAAACATTTATAAATGCTGGTATGAATTGTATATGTGCAATAAAATAAAATGGAAGTCCAAAAAAAATCAAAATAAACAAAATTAAAAAAGCAATAGATATTATTATTCTTGTTACTTTAAGTTTATTCATTGAATTTTTATAAATATATCTTTTTAATATTCACATCATTTAGATTTATTTTGCCAAGCCCCTTTTCACCTGCTATTTTTATATGTCTGATATCTGATGGCTCTAAACCAAATAATTTTGCAGCTGCAGCATCTGCAGCAACAAAATCAGTGGAAATTATTTGGCTTTGCATTTTAACAAGGTCTGAGCCATCTGTGCCACGTGGCCCATGTTCTGTCATAACATTATATGCATCTATAACTGTTAAATCTGGCTTTCTATATGCTGCAAAATCTGCTATGCATTGATGCAGATCAGTAATATGCCAGTAACGCCTATCCCATACAACTCCCATTAAATTTTTCATTGCTATGGTGAGTTGAGCAGAACCATGGCTTTTCAATACTGGGACATTTATAAAAACATCAGATGTTATTAAAAGTTCATGAACTTCTGTGGATTTTAAAACCTTACCTCCTGGCACAGTAACTTTTTGATAATTTGATTTAAAATTTCCAGGAACCATCACACCACCTGCTTGTTTCACTGCATATTCTATGCCACTATTTTTATATGCCCTTTCCCAGTTATCACAGGTATGGTCAAATACATAAACCTTTTTTGCACCAGCATCTATGCAATGTTTTATAATTGCACCTACAAGTTTTGGATTTGTATTTGCTGCAAGTTCTGGAGCAACATCCCAACCGATATTTGGTTTTACTAAAACAGTTTGACCTTTTTTCACAAACTGAGTCATACCACCAAAAGCAGCAATACCGCGTTCAAACATTTTATCAGGGGTTGCGCCTTTAATAGCTGCAAGCAAAGGTTTTTCTGTTTTATCAACAATAGAAGCGGTTGCCGCTAGTAATTTATCAATTCCGGTCAAAGCAATACCAGCTGAAACACCATATTTTAGTGTTTCTTTTATAAATTTTCTCCTGTTCATTGCATTCACCTCATTTTATTATTTTTCCAATTATAACAGATAATTCAAACAAAAGATACAGTGGAACAGCGATTAAAATTTGTGATACAACATCAGGTGGAGAAAAAATCGCAGCAATTATAAGGATAATGATTATTATATATGGTCTTAATTTATCAATTACACCCACACTTATAATACCTGCTTTGATAAAAAAAATCAAAGGTATCGGCAATAAAAAAACAACACCTGTTGCTGTTGTAAGCATTATGAGTAAATCAAAATAATTTGAAATACCCCACAAAGGTATTAATGTATTATTTCCAGCAAAGTTGTAAAAAAACCGCAAAGCAAAAGGAAAAACAATTTTATATGCAAAAAAAACACCTGTATAGAAAATTAAAGGTAACAAAATAATAAAAATATAAAAATATTTTTTTTCATTTTTTTTCAGGGCAGGATATATAAAATAACCAAACCGTATTATTGCAAAAGGAATTGATAAAAAAATTGATGAAAAAAAACCAACTTTTAAATACGTTAAAAATTTTTCTTCTGGTCTAAAATAACTAAGTTTGATATTTAAATCTTTTATTGGTTCCTGCAGAAAAATTATTATTTTTTCTATAAAAAACATTGAAAAAATAAAAGCAATAAAAAGGAAAAATAAAATTGATAGAATTGTCCATCTTAATTCTTCAAGATGATAAAGATATGAATTCTTTTTTATCATTACAATCCTTGTTTATTTTTTCTTTTTTACATCTTCATCTTCTTTTATGTCTCTTACTTCTTTCTTAAATTCTTTAATCCCCTTACCCAGCGCCTTACCAATTTCAGGTAATCTTGCTGCCCCAAAAATAAGTAAAGCAACAACAAGTATTAAAATAACTTCCCCCATTCCAATGCTCATTTGTTCCTCCTTTGTTCATATATTACTGTTCGTTAATGATGTTCTCTAAAAATATTCGCTAAAACGTTCGTTAGAAATGTATAAAATTCAAAAAAAAACATCTTTTTCGAACATTATTTACGAACATTCTAAACGAACATCTTTACCGAACATTATTTAAGTACACAGTTTGCGTAGGATATGCAAATTCTATTTTTAATCTGTCAAACTCTTCTTTTATTTTAAAATTAATCTCCTGCTGGATATCCATGTATCTATTATAATCACTACTCATAACAAAATAAACAACCTCATAAATAAGAGCAAAATCACCGTATTTAAAAAAATGCGCTCTATCAAATTTAGTATCTTTTATTGATTCAATAATATTTTTTATTATACCTGGTATCTGTTTTAATTTTTCAAGTGGGGTATCATAGGTTACACCTATAGAAAAAACAACACGTCTGTTATACATTCTTTTAAAATTTTTAACACGCGAGTCAGTTAAATCAGAATTTGAAAAAATCATCTCTTCACCGCTTATGCTTCTTATACGTGTTGTTTTAAGGCCTATGGTCTCAACTGTTCCCATTAAATCACCAACTATTATAAAATCACCCACTTCAAATGGCTTATCAAAAATTATTATGAAATATGAAAATAAATCCTTAAAAATTGTCTGTGCTGCAAGCGCAACTGCAATACCACCAATACCAAGGCCTGCTAAAACAGTAGAAACTTTATATCCAAGATTATCAAGTATTAAGATAAAACCAAGCCCCCATATAAGAACTTTTAGTACAACTAAAACGCCTTTTAAATTTTTTATCTTTGTGGCATCACTTTCTTTGTTTATAAAATATAATTCAATAAAAAATGAAATAAGATTTACAAAAAATTTAAGTCCAAAAAATGTGGCACCAATTATAAAAAATATTTGTATATATCTGTTTACCTTTTCACTAAGATTTAAATAATTAAAAGCAATATAAAAAACTCCAAAAAATAATATAGGTATTATTGTTTTATCAATAGCAGTATCAAGAAATTGAAACAGATAGGACTTTTTTTCCTCTTCTTTTTTTATCATTGTTTTATATAATTTCTTCAAAAGAAAGATAATTATAAATCCCAAGATAATTATAAAAGCAAATATAGATAATTTAATCCACACATTATCTGTTGTATCTGCTGAAAATAATTTTTTAATCTCGTCCATAATCATATATCCTTTTTATTTTTTTCATTTTACAATGTAATAATATTAAGTCAAGTGGATTAAAAATACATTTCAAATCTTAGAATTTCAGATTTGTAGATTTGATACCTTAATTGATAATTATTAACTTCCTTTGTTTTAATTTCTATTTTTCTGTTTTTTTTCATCCGGCATTCGGCATTTGCCATCTGACACTGTCTTTATTTTATCACTGCTATCTTCCCCCATTCCACTTTCATCTCCCCTTCTACCTCTTCTCTCGCCTCTATGCTGTATATATACACCCCTGATGATACATCTCTCCCACGCCTGTTCTTTAAATCCCACATTATGCTATTTCTACCTACTTCACCTTCTCCCTTTATCTCCCTTATCTTCTCTCCACTTATCGTGTATATCTTTACTTCTACTTCTGCTTTCCTTCCGAGTTCATATACTATATATGTGTGCTCATTTGCCGGGTTTGGATGATTGCCATACAATATTAAATAAAACTCTAACGGTGTTGCTGTTATTGTCGGGCTTGCACTCGGCGTCATTGTCTTTGTCTGCGTCATACTCGGCGTTATTGTTTCTGTCATTGTAATTGTCATCGTTGAACTTTGAACATTGAACGTTACACTTGGAGTTATTGTCTGTGTTGCTGTCCTTGTCGGCGTTATTGTCCTCGTCCCTGCTATTGTCGGCATACAATACACTATTATCTGATTATATCTCGGATACACTGATACTATCTCATTCCTTCCTATTGTCACTGATGGATAATTGTATGTATATGTCACTCCTCCTGTCATGTAATTTGCGGCTGGACTATACCATAATACTTCTCCATTATCTGCTCTTATACAAAATGTTCTAACATCATTATTTGTATATATTACACCATTTGCTGTACTTATTGGTCCATCTCCCGCTGGTACATCCTGATATCCCCCCATATCTATATATCCTACTGGAAATCCTGTCACTATCTCTCCTGTCTCCTTATACAACCCATATAACTTTCCATTATGCACTCCAAAATATACCTTATCTCCCCATAT
>JAOAIN010000126.1 GCA_026414685.1 Candidatus Goldiibacteriota bacterium | reverse complement strand
ATAACGCAGACAGGTAATTACATAGTTGGAGAAAATATAATAGAAATAGAAAGCAAATATTTAACAGGGCTTGCAAATGGAGCATATTATATAATTTTAACAGTAATAAATAATAAAGGACAATCAGTAAATAGCAAACCTAAAGTTCTCTTAATTTTAAAATAATATTTGATAGATTGATTAAAACGGTTTAAAAATAACTTGCATTTAAACCGATTTAATGTTATAATTAAATAAAACAAAAAGGTGAATTATGTTTAGAAAATTTATATTAGGTTTTATATTTATTTCAATTTTTTCTTATAATATTTCTTCAATGGGCGGCTCTATTCCGAGTGGTTTACCAACTTATTTTGGTTTTGGTTGTATGGATAATTTTTCTCTTGGTTGGAAAGGCAGTCAGGGAAGTTCGTGCTGGGATTATACTTATGTTTATTTAACACAGGGATGGAGATTATGGAATGGTGATGACCCTTCCTATGCAATGTTAAATGCCCAGCACTTTGAACCATATAATCAATTTCAGGTTTTTACCTATTATTATAATAACGGAAACATCTCTCAATATAATCAGACATTATTTATGACAACATATTTTAATGATTTGAAATTACTTTTTCAGAAAATAAATCAATACTCAACTAAAAAATGTATTGTACATATTGATCCAGATTTATTGGGTTTTTGGACAACTTCAGGCTATTCTGTTACACAATCAGGTGTTGTAGCAGTTGGTTCCACAGGTATTTCTGACATAGCATCAATTGAAAATAATATTAGGGGATGGCATAGGGCAATTTACACTTTAAAGAATAATTATGCGCCAAGTAAAGCATTAATAGCACATCATATTTCACCATGGTGTTTTGGTTTTGATATTATGAATTCATCTGTAACTGAAGAAGAACTAACAACACGTGTCTTTAATATTACAAATTAAGTATGGAAAATGGTTATCAAAGCGATCTTTTTTGATTGATATTGCAGACAGAGTTGCTGACTGTCAACGTCTTATAAATGAGGATGGAAATTTTAATGCTGGCTATAATATCATAAATATAGAAAATAAAGATTTAAAAGATCTTGCGAATGGTGCTTATTATGTTATAATTATATTAAATAATAATAAAGGCGATGAATACAGAAGTAAGTCAACACCTTTAATAATATTAAAATAAATTCAGGGTAAAATAAAAATTATAACCATATTTGTAAATATGACTATATGCAAACATAAGCCGAATTACACAGGAGTAAAAAAATGTATATTAAAGAAATAAGAAAATTTTTTATTTTTTTTATAGTGTTTTTAATTTTTTCAAATATTTTTGCTGCTCGTTATATGGAAAATCTGGATAGGGGTGTTGTTGCTGTATGGCTTGGAAGCAACAGGGTATGGGTTGGCTGGAGGATGCTTGGTACTGATCCAACCAGTATTGCTTTTAATGTTTATAGAAATGGTGCTCGTATAAATTCTTCACCAATTACAACAGTGACATATTATATAGATACAGCAGGTAGTCAAACAGCCAGTTATTATATAAGACCTGTAATAGATGGGATTGAACAGTCAGCTACAAATAGTGTAACTCCCTGGTCAACTTTTTACAGAACAATACCATTGCAGATACCTCCCGGTGGCATATCGCCTGATGGGGTTGCATATACTTATGATGCAAATGATTGTAGCGTAGGCGATCTGGATGGTGATGGAGAATATGAAATAGTATTAAAATGGGACCCAACAAATTCAAAAGATAATTCACAGAGTGGATATACAGGAAATGTTTATTTAGATGCATATAAATTAAATGGAACACGATTATGGAGGATTGATCTCGGTATAAATATCAGAGCAGGCGCACATTATACACAGTTTATGGTATATGACCTTGATTGTGATGGAAAAGCAGAAATGGCTTGCAAAACAGCACCTGGAACAAGAGATGGGACTGGGGCATATCTTCATACTGGACCTGCAGCAAGTGACGATGACAGTGCTGATTACAGGAATTCATCTGGATATATTTTAAGTGGTCCAGAATATTTAACTGTTTTTAGGGGGACAAATGGAGCAGAAATTGTAACAGTAAATTATGTTCCAGCGCGGGGAACAGTTTCAAGTTGGGGAGATAGTTATGGAAACAGAGTAGATAGGTTTTTAGCATGTATTGCTTATTTGGATGGAGTAAGACCGAGTTTGATAATGCAG
>JAOAIN010000108.1 GCA_026414685.1 Candidatus Goldiibacteriota bacterium | reverse complement strand
AGCAAAAATAGTAAAATTAGGTATAATAAATAAAAGTGAGATGATAATTATTACATATAATAGCAAACAATAAATTTAAAAACAAAACTATTTTATATGACTTAAAAAATGCTTGAATAATATATGCAAAATTTTTTTGAGTATAATTATTTAAAATACCATATCTCTAATCTGACCAAAAAAACATTTTTAATTATAAAACATACTTGTATTATTAAAACTATTATAGTATTATTTGTACTATTAAAAAGGAGAATTTATGAAAAAAATATTATTTATAATAATCTTTCTTACAGTATATTATAGTGCTATATATTCACATAATTATTACATCACAAATCTTGAAAAAGAAATATTAAAACTCGTAAATCAGATAAGAAAAGAACATAATTTAAAGCCATTGAAAATGGATGAAAAATTAAATTTAATTGCAAAAAAACATAGCCAGGATATGGTGAAAAGAAATTATACATCTCATATAACACCAGATGGTCTCACTCCAAACGACAGAGCAAAAAAAGCAGGATTTAACATAAAGAAAAAAGAAAATGGTGGATACAGAATAGGTATTGGTGAAAACATATATGAAACTCAGGCTATGGCAGAAGAAAATGGAAAAATAAGATATTATCTTGAAAAATATACAATAGTTGCAAAAAAAGCAATTGATGCCTGGATGGCAAGCGAAGGGCATAGGAAAAATATTTTAAATCCCAGTTATAAGATTACTGGAATAGGTGTTGCAATATCAAAGGATAAAAAAATAAAAATAACCCAAGTGTTTTTTTAATTTTCAATTTTCAATAAATGTTAACACTTCGTGTTCGTGTTTATTATTAGTAAAAACATCTGTAACAATCATTTAACCTGAAACTACTACTTTTACTCATGCGCTGCGTTACAAAAATGTGCGTGCACTCCTTTATTCTCAAGATATTTAATATTTTTATCATTTATATTTAACTGATTACCGTCCAGGTCAATACTATCCCCAATCCCTAATCCGCCGAATTTACAATTCATGACAAGGGGCGATATGTCTTTTATCCTGTTATTATTTAAATAAAGCCCCTGTAGTTTAAGTAATCCAGAAAGTAGAGCAATATCAGATATAATATTATTTGAAAGTGTTAAATAAACCAAATTAGTAAGCGAAGACAATACTGAAATATCTACAATTTGATTATTTGCTAAGTTTAAACTATATAAATCAGTCAAACCAGATAATGCACTGATATCATTAATTTTATTATTGGAAAGATTTAAATATCTTAATTTTGTTAGTCCTGATAAAGGGTTTATATCACTTATCTGATTATCATACATTTCAAGTTCCTGTAAATTCTTAAAATATTGCATGCCCTGTATATTGTTAATACCTTTACTATTCAAACACTGAATCAGTGAAGTTATTTTTTCACAATCACTCCTGCAGATATTTCCTTTTGGTTTGTTAATCACAGAACGTATAGCTGCTTCCAGGTTTGCATCGGGGAATGTTACTTTCTCACAGTGTGTTTTATTTTTATTTTTTAAAAATAAAATGAATAAAATTACACTAAAAAGCAGAAAAAAAACTAAAAAACTCTTTTTCACTCAAATCGCCTCAATAAATAATTTAAAAATTATGATATCTAATTAATATAAAAAATAATATTTAAAATTAATTATTTTTTAAATTATTAGCTGTGTAAATTTAATATCAAACTATATACATTTTAATAATTTACAATTACCCCTTTATTCTCAAGATATGTAATATTTGGACCAGGCGTTCCAGTTGCTACTGGATTGCCTTCTAAATATACTGTATCTCCACTTCCTAACCCACCGGCATCACAATTAGTAACAAGTGCAGCTATATCTTCTATTAAATTATTACTTAAATAAAGTTCCTGTAATTTAAGTAAATCAGAGAGTGAAGTAATATCAGAGATAGTATTATTTGAAAGTGTTAAATAAATCAAATTTGTAAGTGAAGATAAGGAAGTAATATTTGAAATTTGATTATTTGCTAAATTTAAACTGTATAAATCAGTCAAACCAGATAATGCACTGATATCACTAATTTTATTATTGGAAAGATTTAAATATCTTAATTTTGTTAGTCCTGATAAAGGGCTTATATCACTTATCTGATTATCATACATTTCAAGTTCCTGTAAATTCTTAAAATATTGCATGCCCTGAATACTTGTAATATTTTTACTGTTCAAACATTGAATAAGTGAAGAGACCTTTTCACAATCGTTTTTACAGATATCACCTGTTGGTTTGTTAAGCGCCACACGAATTGCTGTCTCAAGATTGGCATCAGGAAAAGTTACTTTTTCACATGTTGACTGCGGTGGACTTTGTGGAGTTTCATTTTTTGAACAGGAAAAAAATAAAATTAAATTTAAAATCAAAAAAAATATTAAAATAAACCTTTTCATCATACCACCTCCCAAAATAGTTACTAATATAATAACATATTATACATAAAAGTCAATTTTTAAATAGATTTGGTATACAAACTATCCAATAACTATTTTGAGAGCATTTATAAAAATTTAAGAATAAAAATCTTCTTCCCTTATTATTCTTTTTTCTTTATTATCCTCGTCTATATGCAGGCGTAGACGTTTCTTTTCTTTTTTTTCTTCTTTAACTTCTTGTTTCATATCTTTATCTTTTGTTTCTTCTTCAATTATTTTTTCAAAAACAGAAACAACTTTTGCATCAAATTGCTCGCCAGCACATTTTTTTATTTCTTTTATTGCAAAATCAACACTCAATTCGTCTCTGTAAGGTCTTTTTGAGGTTATTGTGGAAAACGCATCTACAACACTTATTATCCTGGCGCCAAGTGGTATTTCATCCCCTTTTAACCCAAGCGGATAACCAGTGCCATTCACCCATTCATGATGCGATAAAATTAAAGGCACAAGTTTTTTTAAGGAATTTATCTTTGAAACAATATTTGCACCTAATTGTGGATGCATTTTTATGATATTATACTCTTCTTTTGTAAGTTTTCCTGGTTTGTTTATTATACTTTCACTTATTCCTATTTTTCCAATATCATGTAAAAGGGCTGCATATTTTATTGTTTCTACTTCTTCTGAAGGCAATCCCATTCTTTCTGCTATTTTTGTAGCATATTTCATAACAGTTGATGAGTGACCATGTGTATAATGATCTTTTGCGTCAACTGCAGCAGCAAGAGAATGTATAGTATTAATATAATCCCTCTGGATATTTGCATAAAGACGGCTATTCTCAATTAACGAACCAATATGATTTGAAAGTATGGTTAAAAAATATAAATCTTCTCTGGTAAAAAGTTCATTTTGTTTTGTTAATGATATAACCCCAACTATTTTTCCTTTACTCGGTATAGGTGAAATTATTACGGAGTCCTTCATAAACAATCCATCCGATGTAGGATTATAAAATCTAATTGTTTTTATATCCTTTATATACAAACTTTTATTATTTTTAAATACCCAGCCTGCTATTGAGTCAGTTGGAATCCTGGTATCAAGCAGTCGTGTCTTATATCCATACTGAGAGCGAATTTTCAATTCATTACTCTCTGTCAGTAACATTACAACTCCACTCGCATTTAAAAATAATTTTTTTATACTTTCTGTCAAAGCTTTGGTTATTAATTCTTCAATATCAATAGACGTTTCTATTGAAATTGTAACATCCATTAATTTTTCAAGTCCTGCTGCCTTCATTTTCATCTGTTCAAATAATACTCTGTTAAACAAAAGAATTCCTATTTGTTCTCTTAAAATATCAATAAGTTCTATGTCATTTTTGTTATAAATATATGGATGTTTATTAAACACTATGAGAATTTCTACCACTTCATCCCCAGCAAGTATTGGAGCAAGAATACAAGAACCAAATTTAATATTTTCTCTTAAAAAATTATCCTTAACTTTTGTAACATCATCTATCAAATATATCTTTTTATTAATAATAACATTATAAAATTCTGATTCTGCTGTAATTTCAATATTTTCTGTTTCATTTATATTATATTCATCTGATACCTTTTTCACACACTCAATATGCAAATATCTCTTGTTAGGTGTGACAGCCATTATTATTCCGCCAGCACCTTTCATAAGGGGGAAAGTCGTTGAAAGAATCATTGAAATAAGTTCATCTTTATTTTTAACTTCGTTTGCCATACGATAAATTTCATGCGTTGCAAGCAGCGCTATGTTTTTCTTTATAAGCATTAAATTTGTTTTTTCCAAATTTTCAGTCGCTCTGTTTACCTTTTCTTCCAAGGCGATATTTACTCTTTTTATTTCGCTGTATAGTTTTTCTTTTTCTTCAGTTAATTCTTTGAATTCTTTTTGTCTATTTAACATTTCATTCGCAATGGAAACCCCAAGCATGCCTATTGCAATTAAAAATATTATCCTAACAATAAATTCAAAAAGATAAGGAGATAATAATATCCCTTTACTTGAAACAATATATACAATAAAATAATTAAAAAATACAAATATTGATAAAAAGAATATGTTTTTATTTGATATATTGTCAAAACACGAGTCAATCAAAATAAAAAAATAAAGAAGAAATAAAGGGCTATTCATCCATCCAGTAAAAGAAATAGCAAAAGTGGTTATTAAAATATCAATATAAGGAGACACAGAAAAGATTTCGTGAATATACTCTTGTTTTTTTAAAATCCAAATTAAATAAAAGAGATTTATTAAAGCAGTAAAAATAAAAAGAAAAACAATAGGTATTAAATTACTTTTAGTAAAATATATATAAAAAATAGCAATTGGAAATGTAACTAAAAGAATTATCCAGCGTAAATTTATATCAGATAACATGCCTTTTTTTATTTCTTCTGTTGTTTTTTCTATTACTACAATTTTACCGAAAGCCATCACACCTCCAATAATTTGGGCATTCTAAATGCGAAAGTCGCAATTAGAATATGGTATTTTTATTTAAATATATAAAACGCTTTAAACGCTTTGTAAAAATATCTTATAATATCATTTAAAAATCATAATTCATAAATCTTAAATTATAAATTATTAATAGTATTCTTCTGTTTCTATCCTTTCAGAAACTGATTCTGAGAAATCACTCTCTATACCATCTTTACTCACTGCAGTTACAACAAATGAATACATTATTTTTGCTTTAAGTCCAGCAAGTGTTGCTTTTGTCTCTCGCAATAATCCTTTATTTAATCTCTTATAATAAGTATCGCCTGATTTTTTATAATAAAGATTATAACCAACAACAAAATCTTCTTTACTCTCATTCCACATAACAACTATTGATGTATCTTCTACCTTTGCCATCACACCTGTTACAACAGATGGTTTTTTAGGAACATACTTCTGCGGTGTTGCAGATACAACCTCTGAATAAACACTTTCTAATTTCCTGTTATTAACAGCAGTCACAACAAAATTGTATGTAACATCGTTATTTAATATTGCTTTAAATTTTGTTTCTTCCATTATTGGTTCTTTGTTAAGTTTTTTGAATTCCTTGCCTGTTGCTTCCTTGTAATATATGTTATAACCTATAATATTTGCTTCTGGATTTGGAGCCCAACCAATTGAAACAATCCTATCACCAGCAACTGCTGTTACCTTTTCTGGTGGTCTTGGAGCACCTATTT
>JAOAIN010000078.1 GCA_026414685.1 Candidatus Goldiibacteriota bacterium | reverse complement strand
GTCAATATATTTCACAGCTGCCTCAAATGCCTTTCTACTTATTATTTCATTATTATTTTCTATTTCTTTTTCCAGAAGTTTTGTATCAATATAAGAAGGTCCACCAAAACCAGTATATTTAATTATTGCATTTTTTGATTTCAATTTAAGAAGATCTTTTAATTGATTTTCAACCTCAGCTGTTCTTTTAACAGTTTCACGAAGTTCAAGAATTTCTTTTGCAAATTCTTTATGTTTTTGGGTTAAGTATTTATTATATGCATGAGTAATTTTATAATTGATATGTTTGTATAAAATATAACATGCAAAAAAAGTAGACGAAAGCCATAAAAAACAAAGCAGAATAAATAAAAAAGTATTTATTTTAAAACTAAAGACACCTGTATTATCATCGGGTACAAAAAGTATTGTTAAATTTTTTGTACTCCTTCTTTTATGCATCTTTAATACTCCCTTAAATAAAATTTACTTGTTTGAAGACCCCTGCTCTGCCATAAGTTTCTGTCTTAATTCAGGAGACATATTCTCTGAATCTTCCATAAAAATTCTTAATTTATCTGCATCAACCTTTGAGTTCTTTAATAACTGCATCTTCATTGCTTTAAGTTTTGAAAGTAGCATATCAGAATATTTTCTTGGTGCATAAATATAAAGATCAGCACCATCATCATTGGGATATGCATCTATAGAAACCCTCGCCAAAGCCCCTCCGTACAATCTCTTAGCTTCCTGTTTCAATCTTTCAGCAAGTGCTTCTGCCTGTGTCATTCCCATTTTTTATTGTCTCCTCCTTTTATTAAATTATTTAAATTTTAAAACCATTATAATTATACAAATTTTTTAATATTTTTGTCAAGTTTTTATTTTGTTTTTTAATTTAAATATTTTAAAATATAATTAAAAGCATCTATTTTAGATGGTTTTTTATAATAATTTATTTCTTTGCTTTTCCCTGGTTTGCAACTGCTTCCATTGCCTTTTTTACTTCTTCTGGATCGCCTAAATAATATCTATTTAAAGGTTTTAAATTATCATCCAGTTCATAAACAAGCGGTATACCTGTGGGAATGTTCATGCTCACAATATCTTTGTCTGATACATTATCAAGGTATTTGACAAGTGCTCTTAAACTATTACCATGGGCTGCGATCAATACCTTTTTTCCTGACTTTATCATTGGTGCTATTGTTTCATTCCAGTATGGCATAACCCTTGCAACTGTATCTTTTAAACACTCTGTTAATGGTATTTCATTTTCTTTTAAGTCTTTATATTTAGGATCTTTGCCAGGATACATGGGATCATCTTTTGTGAGTGGTGGTGGCGGGACATCATAACTCCTGCGCCATATTAAAACTTGTTCTTCGCCATGCTTTGCTGCCATTTCTGATTTATTAAGTCCCTGTAAAGCGCCATACATTCTCTCATTCAATCGCCATGAACGCACAACCGGAATCCACATAAGATCCATTTCATCAAGGATTATCCATAGCGTCCTTATTGCACGTTTTAAAACTGAAGTATAAGCGATATCAAATGTATAACCCTCTTTTTTTAATGTCTGGCCTGCTTTTTTTGCTTCTTCTTTACCTTTATCAGATAAATCAATATCCACCCAGCCGGTAAACCTATTTTCTTTATTCCATAAACTTTCTCCATGACGAACCATTACGAGTTTATACATATTAAAACCTCCTAAATAATTACTTTTTTATATTATAAAAAACTTCCCTGCCTTTGAATTCTGCCAAGTCGCCAAGTTCCTCTTCTATCCTCAATAACTGGTTATACTTACAAATTCTGTCTGTCCTGGAAAAAGAACCTGTTTTTATCTGACCTGCATTCATTGCAACGACAATATCGGCAATTGTAGAATCCTCTGTCTCACCAGAGCGGTGAGATACAACAGCAGTATAGCTTGCTTTTTTTGCCATCTCTATTGCATCAAGTGTTTCTGTCAATGTTCCAATCTGGTTTACCTTTATCAATATGGAATTACACACACCTTCTTCTATGCCTTTTTTCAAAATCTTTGGGTTTGTAACAAATAAATCATCTCCTACAACCTGTATCTTTTTACCAAGTTTTTCAGTAAGCAATTTATGGCCATTCCAATCAAGTTCACTCATCCCGTCCTCTATAGAAATTATAGGATATTTATTAACAAGATTTACCCAAAAATCAACCATCTGTTCTGATGTTAATTCTTCTTTTGTTGATTTTTTAAATACATATTTCTTTTTTTCCTCATCATAAAATTCCGATGCAGCTGGATCCATTGCTATTGCAATGTCAACTCCAGGTCTGTAACCGGCTTTTTCTATTGCTTCAACTAAAAGTTGCAGCGGCTCTTCATTTGACTTGCAATTCGGTGCAAAACCGCCTTCATCACCGACTGCCGTATTATATCCTTTTGATTTTAAAACTGATTTTAAAGCATGAAATGTCTCTGCACCCCATCTTATTGCTTCTGAAAAACAAGGAGCTCCAACAGGCATTAACATAAATTCCTGAATATCTACATTTGAATCAGCATGAGCCCCACCATTGATTACATTAGCCATTGGAACAGGTAAAAGTTTTGCATTTGTTCCACCAATATAACGATAAAGTGGAAGTTTTAAAGTATTTGCAGCTGCTTTTGCAACGGCAAGTGATACTCCGAGTATTGCATTGGCACCGAGTTTTGCTTTGTTTTCTGTGCAATCCAAATCTATCATTTTTTTATCTATTTTAATCTGGTCAAAAACACACATTCCTTTTATTTCTTTTGCTATTATTTTGTTGACATTTTCTACTGCTTTTAACACTGACTTCCCACCGTATTTCTTTTTATCACCATCGCGTAATTCTACTGCTTCTTTTGTGCCAGTAGAAGCACCGGATGGAACTGCAGCTCTTCCTACAACACCCTCACAAGTAATAACATCAACTTCTACAGTGGGATTTCCCCTTGAATCAAGAATCTGCCTTGCTTTTACCACATCAATGTAACTCATATAATACCTCCTGTGTTTAAAATTTAGGTTATTTATTATACAACAAAAAAAATAAAAATAAATAATAAAATAGATGTTAAATAAAAAACTTTGCAAAAAACAATAAAAATGATAAAATAGCATAAAACATCAGGAGGTAAGGACATGAGAAAATGTATTTTGTATGTAATGTTAACATTAGCATTATTTATTGTTTTTTCAACTTGTGCAAAAAAAGAAACAACGCCAACATCACCTGCGCCAACAAGCACAGCAATCATGACTAACACACCTACTAATGCAGCAACAATCATACAAACAAATACAATGACTAACACACCTACTAATACACCGTTTTCCTGTAGTGGGGTAATTAACTTCCCTGATCCAAATTTAGAAAACAAAATAAGGCAGGCAATAGGAAAACCATCAGGAGATATTTATTCATCGGATTTGACTGTATTAAAGAATTTAAATGCATCTTCAAGCAATATTACAAATATTACAGGACTTCAATGTTGCACAAACCTGCAGTATCTTATCCTTAAATCAAACAACATAAGTGACATAAATCCTTTAAGTGCATTATCCAACCTGCAAGAACTGTTCCTTGCTTCCAACAACATAAGTGATATAAATGCTTTAAGTGCATTATCAAACCTGCATGATCTTGACCTTTCTTCCAACAACATAAGTGACATAAGTCCTTTAAGTGGGTTATCCAACCTGCAATATCTCTACCTTTCTTCCAACAACATAAGCGATATAAATCCTTTAAGTGCATTATCAAACCTGCGATATCTTTACCTTAAATCAAACAACATAAGTGACATAAGTCCTTTAAGTGGGTTATCCAACCTGCAGGCGCTTAACCTTTCTTCCAACAACATAAGTGACATAAATC
>JAOAIN010000046.1 GCA_026414685.1 Candidatus Goldiibacteriota bacterium | reverse complement strand
CCTTTATTTTCAACAAACCATTTTGAAACCACAGATATAGGAACTCCATATATTATTCCAACTCCTATACCAGAAATAATACCATAAGATAAAGAGATAATTAAAATATTTTCAAATAAACTGGACAATAAAAAACCAGTTAGAAAAAAAAGATTACCAATAAAAATAGTTTTAAATGCACCTAATCGTTCCATAAATCTTCCTGCAATCGGCATTGTTAATGAAAAAAATAATAAAAATAACATATAAGGAGTCCCACTCTGTGTGGCTGTAATTTTTAAGAGTTCTTCTAATGGTTTTCTAAATACACTCCATGAGTAAATACTACCAACACACATATAAATAATAAGGCCTGACAAAATATAAAAATATTTAATCATATTATTTATCCTCCTTATTATTATTATTTTCTTAAAATTACTAATTTTTCACCTGTTAAATCAATAACCTGTGATGCCTTGCCACGCACAATAGAATCATCTTGGAATGCGAATAATTTTTCTAATAAAACAGGGTGAATATCATTATATTTAACCGGCGTGGGCTCTCCAGATAAATTTGCACTTGTTGCTGCAAGCGGACCAGTTTTTTTAATTATTTCATTTAATAATTTATATTTTATAATTCTTACACCTATCGTATCTTTTAAAAATGAAAAAAATTTTTTATATTTATCCCTTAACTCAAGTATCAAAGTATATGGTCCAGGCAGATATTTATTTATATACTTTTTTTGTCTATTATTTAACTTGCAATATTTAAATATCTCAGTTTTTTTTGATAAAAAAACCTGCAATGGTTTTGAAAAGTCACGGCCTTTTATTTTATATATTTTTTTAACAGCTTGTTTATCAAATGCTCTACAAAAAAGCCCATATACTGTATCTGTAGGTAATATTATAACCTCACCTTTTTTTAATTTCTTAATAACTTCAAATATTTTTTTTGAATCTTTTTTCATTTAGTTTTCTTATTATCTTCAAGAAATTTTTTAATTCCCTTTTCCTGCAATTCATTATCTTTTTTTACTATATTTTCAGCCAATTCAATTTTGTATCTGTTTAATTTTTCTTTTAACTCTGGATATTTTAAAGCCAAAATCTGAACAGACAAAATTGCTGCATTTTTTGCGCCTGCTTTTCCAATTGTTACAGTTGCCACTGGAATTCCACCTGGCATTTGGCTCATAGAATATAATGCATCAACACCATTCAACGCTCCTGTTGCAATTGGGACTGCAATAACCGGTTTTATTGTATGAGCAGCCATAACTCCTGCAAGATGAGCAGACATACCAGCCGCAGCAATTATTACTTCGCATCCCTCTTTTTCTGCTTTTTCTAAAAAGTGCTTAACTTTTTCTGGAGTTCTATGAGCAGATGTAATTGAAATATAATAACCAACTCCAAACTTTTCTAATGTTTCGCACGCCTCATTTAAGATTTCTAAGTCATTTTCACTTCCTACAACAATTGCAACCTTCATTTTTACCTCCTATAATTTATTTAATAAGATTTTCATAATCATCCAAATCTCCATTATCTAAGAAACATTGTATTATTTTTTTCCCAAGTTCTGAAAGGTTATTTTGATTATATTTTAAAATTTCCTGTTTAAAAAAGTTATATACAATCTTTATTCCTTCATTCAAAACTTCTTCTTCAACTTCTTTTTGCAGTTCAACGCGTAATAAAAAATCAGGTATTTCTGTATCTTCAATTTTCAAAACCTTAGTTGCATATCCCATTATTGGTGATTTCGGAATTACAAGTTCTTCTTTTTCAAATTTTCTATTTCCACGTCTTGCAAGATATTCTCTGCCAATCCATTGCGGCATAAATCCTACAAAATAAGCTCCAACATATTGATTAGGAAAAAGAACGTATTGAACTTTATCATATTTTACTATTTGTTCTAAAAGTAAATTAGCATGATTAATTTTAGATCCTGTCATAAAAGGGCCATAAGTGCCAATCCCCTCGCTTGTTAAGCCAACAGTTTTTACTATACTTGGATTATCAAATCCACGTGGGGCTGCTAATCTGTAAAGCCAAGCCAAAGCCCGTGGTAAAATATGCATAAATCCATATATACCGTATCCAATCTGACCTTTATAAGTTGGAGAAGTTCTAAAACCAAAACTTCTATAATCAACTTCTACTGGTTTGTTAATTATATTTGGAATCAGTTCTCTAGGATAAATTATTCTAGGATTTGGGCATGGTTTTCCAGGTTCATCTTCTATATGCTCCCAAATCAAACATGTGGAATCAGGAACTGCATAAATATTTAGAAAAATTATTGGTTTTGGCGGATGAATAGTCATCTTTTCAAGTACTGGATTGGTTCCATAATGTTTTATATGATCCACTCGGATAAACCACGCTGTTTCTGCATCAGATATTGTTATTTTACCATTGTTCTTTTGTATAGATGGATGACATATGGTCATATCATCAGTTATTGGATATATTTCACATTCTTCTTTTATATGAATTTTAAGTTTTTTCTTTGTAATAATATTTTCTGCTATCTCAATGCTGCCATCTTCTTTTCTCTCTATCTCTTCATTCATTTCACTTTTACCACCGCCACTTGCACCTTCGTGTAATATTACCAAAGTATTTTTATATGGGGTCACCAATTGCACTGAAGAAGAATGCAGAGTAAGCCATTTTTCTTTTTCCCCTATATATAATAATACTCCATATAAGCCTTTTTTAGCACTTGGTCCTGGATATAAATTATATGAGTAAATCTCATATACATCGGGTAGTCGATTGTGAACCACAACTTGTTTTCCATTAAAATGAGAATGTCTAAATACAGGCGCTAAAACCTGAATAATTAATGGTTTAAAATCATTCTTTATTTCTTTATAATTTAAAATTTTTTGTAAATAGGATAAACCTGCCGCAAAAAAAGCTGCATTTTTCGGTCCAATAAACAAAGAATCATACGCTACTGAATTTCCACCTGTTGTAAAAGGCATAACAATTAAATCCTGTTTTTTTAACCAATTAATAGTTTCTCTTTTTAAATCTTTAAAATCTATTCCAAATCTTTCTTTTAATCTGGGTTTGTCACTTTCTAAATCATCCGCTATAAAAAGACAGTCGGGATCGCGTCGTCTTATATAAGAATCTTCATAATTTACTGCTATTCCATTTTTACATTTTGCAACTGTTGCTTCTTTTATTTTTTTGCCACCATATTCATATTCAACTGAAAAAATTTTATTTTTTTCATCACCCAAAACAATTTTAAGTAATTCTTCTTTATTTTCTGGAATAAAAATACTCTTGTGATTTATTAATAAATCTTTATAATCCTCTGATATTCTCCATTGTGTAAACATACATTACTCCTTTTTATTTTTTATCCTATCTGCACAAGAGAAAAATCAATTCTTAAGCAGTAGTAATTTTTATCTTTTTATTTAAAATTAATATGTTATGTAATTTACATATGATCTTTTATTTAGATTTACCTAATAATTTTACAAAAATAATAAAAAATAAATTGATTTTAATGTAGAATTTATTTTCTACTTATAAAATCAACCATTAATTTTTTGATATTATACCTATATCTTTTTTATTGTCAATTATTTTTAAAATCTTAATATCATTAAAAATAATACAAATATTTTTTCTTGAATAACAAAATGTTTTTTAATTTTTTAATTATTTATTAAAAAATTTACTAAATATATAATAAAGCTAATTCATTTAAAAAAAATTGACATAAAATAAATGCGATCTATTAAATTACATATGAAATATATCTATTTTTAAAAATCTACTGCTTTATCAGCCATTCCAATGCTTTTTCTTTATCTTCAAATGCGAATAACTCCCGTTGTGAAAATTCCATTATTTTATTAAAAATAATTCTTTTTATTGGATTAACCCCCAAAACAGCAGCTGCTTTCACATATGGTTTGTTGCCTTTTACGTATTCCTGCATAATAGATACAACTTTTGCATTATATCTTGCGTGAGTTACATCAGTTAATGTAAGAAGTGAGCCCTCCGGTTGAGATCTTATTATTTTTTTTGAATATTCAATAACAGAAATAACATCTTCTTCCAGTAATTCAGACATATCTACGAACAAAATCTTTTTACCTTTATGTTCTATAAATTTTACACGTTCTTCTGGATTCATTTCATAACCCCACCTTACAGAATATTAAAAAGTTCAAAATATCTTCTTTAAATATCTTTATATTTCTCATAAGAACAAAAAAGTTAAAGACTTAAAATAATCAAAATTAATTATTTTATCTAAAAATATATCTTTCATCTTTTTTAAATATTCAATAGTATTATACTATAAACTAAAAAAAATAAAAATACTAAAAAAATCTGAAGATTAATGTATTATTTTTTTCTGAACATATACTATTAAAAATAGGGTTAAATGTATTTTTATAGTATCCACTGAAAAAAGTTAGTTAAACAAAAGCAAGGCAACAAAACAGCAGGATATAAATATGAAATAAAACAAAGGGTTTTTGCAAAGCCACTTAAAATATTTATGCAAGAACCTTTTTGATGCATGCAAACAATTTATTACGAAAAAAATGCTTCAACCACTTTTAATTCCCCCCCATATCCTTTCCTTCTTCCAAAGGGAAAAAGTAGATATAATAAAAATTTTAATCAACGTATTAATATTTTTAAACTACCATACTTTTTTTACGTTGTTACATTAAATTTTATATATAATATATCACCATCTTTTACTATGTAATTTTTTCCTTCCTGTCTTAATTTTCCTGCTTCTCTGACTGCATTTTCAGAACCATATTTTTTGAAATCTTCAAAACTCATAACCTCTGCTTTAATAAAACCACGTTCCATATCAGAGTGTATTTTTCCGGCGGCTTCAATAGCTGTAGTACCCCTTGAAATAGGCCAAGCACGACATTCATTTTCATTCACAGTAAAAAAAGTTATCAAATTAAGAAGTTCATATGATTTTTTTATAAAATTATCAAAGCCCAAGCAATTTATTCCAGATTCTTTTATATACTGCTCTCTTTCTTCATGAGATAAATCCATTAAATCCGATTCTATTTTTGCCGAAATTATTACATATTGTGATTTTATTTTATTAATATATTCAATCAAATTTTTGTTTTTACTTTCGAATTCTAAAACATCATCTTCACCCACATTAAAAACATATAATATCGGTTTGGCGGTTAAAAAATTAAAATCTTTTATCTTATCAAATTCATCGTCCGGCAAAGTCAGTTCATTTATTAATTTGCCACGTTCAAGCGCATCTTTTACTTTTAATAATACCTGGTATTTTTTCTCTGAATCTTTATCCTTTTGTTTTACAAATTTTTCAATTTTTTCCAAATGTTTATTTAATGTTTCCATATCTGATAAAATAAGTTCTGTGTTTACAATTTCAATATCAGACAATGGATTCACCTTGCCTGTCACATGTGATACATTTTCATCTTTAAAAACTCTGACTATGTGAGCTATTGCATCTACCTGTTTTATATGAGACAGAAACTGATTACCGAGTCCTTCACCCCTTGATGCTCCCTTGACAAGTCCTGCTATATCAAAAAATTTAATAGTGGCATAAGTTGGTGTGTCCTTTTTTGGTTTATAAACATTATGGAGTAAATCCAAACGCTCATCAGAAACAGGCACAATACCAATATTGGGTTCTATTGTGGAAAAAGGATAATCGGCAACAACTGCTTTTGATTTGGTCAGAATATTAAATATGGTTGATTTACCCACATTTGGTAGACCGACTATTCCGATTTCCATTTATTTTCCCCATTGAAAATAAAAATGGGCTGGAACAGAAGTTCCAGCCCATTTTTCATAATATTTTAATTATATTTTACTTTTTCTTGCCAGCCGCTTTCATGGCTTTTTCTGCTACCTCTGCAGCAACACCTGATGTATCTTCTCTCTTTGAGAACCAAATTGCTATTCCAACTATCATTATACCAACTAGAATTGCACCAATAACAATTGGATTATTAAGACTAACTCCAACTATTATCGGAGCAATAATCAAAGCCACCAAATTCATAACTTTTATTAAAGGATTTAGAGCAGGACCAGCAGTATCTTTGAATGGGTCTCCAACCGTATCACCAGTCACACCTGCTTTATGGGCTTCTGAACCTTTGCCACCGTATAATCCATTTTCAATTAATTTTTTTGCATTGTCCCATGCACCACCTGAATTTGCTAAAAATACAGCAAGCAACTGTCCTACAAGAATTGTCCCTGCAAGATATCCGGCAAGTCCTTTGTAAGAGAGTAATAATCCAACAATTACAGGTGTAAGGATTGCAAGAAGTCCAGGACCTATTAATTCTTTTAACGCAGCAGATGTACATATATCAACAACCCTTGCCGCGTCAGGTTTTGCCTTACCCTCCAATAAACCTTTTATTTCTTTAAATTGTCTTCTAACTTCATTTACAACTAAAAAAGCTGCTCTTCCAACAGCTCTTACAAGTAATGAACCAAATAAAAATGGAACAGCACCACCTATCAGCAAACCAACAAAAACAACTGGATCTGCAATGTTAAAAGATATAGAAGTAACTGCTTGCCCCATAGCACTTAATTTATTAATAAGTGTTTCATTATATGATGAAAATAATGAAACAGCTGCAACAACAGCAGTTGCTATTGCAAAACCCTTTGTGATTGCTTTTGTTGAATTCCCAACAGAATCAAGTTCGTCTAAAATCCTTCTCTCTTTAGGACTCATATGTGACATCTCACCTATACCTTGAGCATTATCAGATACAGGACCATAACTATCCTCTGAAACAATAATACCTGTAACAGTAAGCATACCAAGTCCAAGCAATGAAACTCCGTAAAGAACCTGATCTGCATGTTCAACTCCAAAAACAAGTATTGAAGTAGCTATTGCAACAGCAATAGAAACTATGGCCCAAACACTGCTTTCCATACCTTCTGCTATACCTTGAATAATTGTTGTTGCATGTCCTGTTAATGTTGACTTTGCAACTTCTTTAACAGGCGCATGTTCTGTTGATGTAAAGTATTCGGTTAACTTTGAAATGACAAAAGATAAAAATATACCTATTGTTGTTATTAAAAAAAGCTTCCAAGCAAGAATGTTCGGATCTCCAGCAAGTCCCTGAACTTTTTTCAAACCATCAATAAGATAAAAATGAGTAACCAACGCAAAACCTACTATTGAAAGAGTTGATGCGATAAAAAAACCACGGTTTATTGGTTTCATCACATGTTCTGATTCATCTTTTGCTTTTACAAAATACGTCCCAATAATTGATGTTAAAACACCTATTGCTCTGAGCATAAGTGGATATATTACACCAACTGTTCCAAAACTTGCAGCGCCTAAAATCATAGCAGCCACAAGAGTTACCTCATATGATTCAAAAATATCAGCAGCCATCCCAGCACAATCACCAACATTATCTCCAACATTATCAGCAATTGTTGCAGGATTTCTTGGATCATCTTCTGGAATATTTTTTTCAACTTTACCAACAAGGTCGGCGCCGACATCTGCTGCCTTTGTATATATGCCGCCACCAACCCTCATGAATAAAGCAAGTAAACAACCACCAAAACCAAAACCAACAAGAACCTCTGATGCTTTTGAAAGATAAATCATGAAGATTGATGTTGCACCCAGAAGCCCGAGTCCAATTGTAAACATACCTGCAATTGCTCCGGTTCTAAATGCAATTGTTAGTGCTTCTTTTTTACTTGTCAAAGAAGCATGAGCAACCCTTGCATTTGCACGCGTAGTTAAACTCATACCAACAAATCCGGTTAAAGCAGAAAAAGTCGCTCCAACTAAAAATGCAATAGCTCTACCTATACGAATCTTTAAATCCCAGGCTGGATCAGGATCACCGCTTGTAAACATGAGAATAACTCCAAGAACAACAGTAAATAATGCAATTGTTTTAAACTGCCTTGCTAAATATGCATTTGCACCTTCCTGAACATATTTGGAAATTTCTTGCATCAACGGACTACCTGGACTTTTTGAAAGAACCTGTTTCATCAAATAAAATGCATACAGCAAAGCAACAATAGAAATACCCCAAATTACCCACAACGCTTGAGTTTCAAACGGTGTAGGTGGACTAACATGAATCGCTCCGTGCATCTTATGCCTCCTTTCAAAAATTTTTCATATATACCTGTTTAATTTTTTTATTTTGTCATATAATTATATTTTTGTAAAGTTTTTTTACCAACTAAAACGGACATTTACTTAACCCCAAATACTTCTCCCAAAATTCAGATTTCAAGTTTTTCAATATCTAAAGATGCGAGAAATTCTCGTAATTTTTTTACCTCTTCTTTATTAAGGGTTATTCCTTTGCTCATTCTTTTATGCTCAGCATCCCAAGACCTAATATCAACTTTTGGGGGTTTATCATTCCAGGAAATTATATTTATCTCTTTTTTCCAACCACTGCTTTCACTCAAACAGCCAAGATTTTTTATAATCTCATATTTAGGTTCTGGCATAAAACCTCCTTATCATCCAAATGATTCAATTGCTTCATTTAATGTATCATAAGATTTTAAAAGTTCGTTGAAATTAACTGTTAAATAAATATTTTTCACTTCTTCTCTCATCTCAGCAAGACGTATATCTCCACCATTTTTTCTTATTTTTTGCAAATTACCTATGAACACACCCCACCCAGCGCTACTTATAAAGCTAACATCAGATAAATCAACAACTATTTTAAAATTATTATTAGCGATTAATATTTCAAACGTCTGTTTAAAAACACCATAAGCATCTGAATCAATATTTCCTAAATATTTTATAATTGTTACATCACCTTTCTGTTCAACTTTTATCTGCATCTTTACCCTTCTTGTTTTTTTAAAAATGCATTTACAGCATCATCAACTGTTTCATAATATTCTATCACGTTATTTAATTCAAGCGCATCATAAATAAATTTTACCTGCTCTGGCATTCTCGCAAGTTTAATATCTCCACCCATTTGTCTTGCGACTTCAAGATTACCCAGAAATACTCCCCAGCCACTACTTGCAATATAATTTATATTTTCAAGATTAAAAATTATTTTATATAAATTGTTTCTGAATAATCTTGCAAGTATTTCCTTTGCATAATTATATGTCTCAAAATTAAGATAGCCCTCACAGTTTAATATTCTTATTGAGTCATCCTGTTTCGCCATTGACTGAAGTATTTTTAATGTCTGGTGCGCATCTTTAAAATTATTATTCTGTTCCATACTGACACCTGAATAAATTATTTCTTTATAAAACTTACAGATGCCTTATTAATAAAATTATCAATTTCAAACGATGACTTTTTATAAATATCATAAATAACATTATTATTCAAAAGTATATATTTAAGTTCAATACCTTTATTTTTTTCTTTTTCTTTTAAAATCACATTAATTATCTTTTCCGCTGTTTTATATGTATATGTCCCTTTATAATAATTAATAATATCATATAAAAATTGTATATTTCCATCTTTAAATGCATTATCCAATAAATTCAATGCAACCGCTTCTTTTATTAAAAAAAATTGTTTTTCTGCTATTTTTATATTAATCTTATTTTGATATTTCATAAAAAAATCAGCAAGCGCTATCCATTCTTTTGTTTTTCTCTGTCCAGCAGTTACAGGCAGTATAACAGCCACACTTGATAAGAAATGTGGTATTATCTGTTTTGAAAAATCATTAACTTTCAATCCATAAGAATCACTAAGTCCATATACTAAAATAAAATTACAGTAATCAAGCGCTTCATTAAAATAATTATTTTTAAGCATCATTATTGATATTTTTAACAATCCATAACTTGCTCGTATTTTATATTTATCTCCAGATGATGTAAATATTTCTTTTAAATCCCTAGCCACAAACTGAGCTTCTGCAGGAGAAATTTTTTCAAG
>JAOAIN010000014.1 GCA_026414685.1 Candidatus Goldiibacteriota bacterium | reverse complement strand
AACCCTTTTTATTTGTTAAAAGCCATTCTTTCTCTATAGCAAAATTAAAATCATTACAAATATGTCTACCAAAAGAAATCATCTTTTTTACTCCCATTCTATTGTTGCTGGTGGTTTATTTGATATATCATAAACTACTCTATTTATATATTTTACCTCATTTATTACCCTTGAAGCAATCCTATTTAATAAATCATATGGCAATCTAACCCACTCTGCTGTCATGCCATCATTTGAATGAACAGCCCTAAGAGCAATAACATTTTCATAAGTCCTTTTATCTCCCATAACACCAACTGTTTTAACAGGTAAAAGAACACCAAATGTCTGCCATATTTTATGATAAAGTCCTGCTTTTTTTATTTCATCAACAATAATGTTATCTGCTTTTTTTAAAATATTTAAGCGTTCTTTTGTAATTTCACCTAGTATTCTTACTGCAAGACCAGGACCTGGGAATGGTTGTCTTTTAATCACCTCATCAGGTAGTCCAAGTTTTTTGCCTATAATTCTTACCTCATCTTTAAATAGATATTTTAAAGGTTCTATTAATTTGAGTTTCATCTTTTCAGGCAGTCCACCAACATTGTGATGGGACTTGATGGTTGCTGACGGTCCTTTCACAGATACACTCTCTATTAAATCAGGATATAAAGTGCCCTGGGCAAGATAATTAAATTTGCCTTTTTTATTTGCAAAATTTTCAAAAACTTCTATGAAATAATTTCCTATTATTTTTCTTTTTCTTTCAGGATCTGTAACACCTTTTAATCTTTTTAAAAATCCTTTTTCGGCATTTATATAATTTATTTTTATATTTAATTTTTTAAACATACTTAAAACCCTTTTTTCTTCATTTAATCTTAAAAGACCATTATTTACAAATACAGGGACAAGTTTATCTCCTATGGCTTTATGTATTAAAATGGCAGTTACTGTTGAGTCTACTCCGCCTGAAACAGCACACAAAACCCTCTCGCCCTGTGTCTGTTGTCTTATATCGCTTATTGTTTTAGAAATATATGATTCTGGTGTCCAGTTCCTCTGACATTTACATATATTCACTGCAAAATTTGAAAGAATTTTTTTGCCTTTACGTGTATGAACAACTTCTGGATGGAACTGGACTGCAAAAATTTTTCTATTTCTGTTTTCAATAACAGCATAAGGAGATTTTTCTGTTACACCGAGTATTTTAAAACCTTTCGGTAACTTTGCAAGTTTATCCCCATGACTCATCCATACAATTTCTTTTTCTTTCAAACCCTTTAATAAACTGGTTTTATCTTTTATTATTAATTCTGCAAATCCATATTCCCTGTGAATTGAATGTTTATGCGCGCCTTCAACTTTTCCACCAAAATATTTTGCAATTATCTGCATACCATAACAAATTCCTAATATAGGAATACCAAGGTTAAAAATTTCTTTTGAACACAACGGTGGATTTTTATCATAAACAGACGCAGGACTTCCTGATAGAATAATACCTTTTGGCTCAAGCTTTTTTATTTCAGATACAGGATAATTAAAAGGATATATTTCAGAATAAATATTAAGTTCTCTTATTCTTCGCGCAATAAGTTGTGTTACTTGAGAACCAAAATCAAGAATAATAATCATATTTCCCATAATTGTTATCTTGTTATTCTGTAATTTGGTGCTTCGTTTGTAATAATTATATCATGTGGATGGCTTTCCCGTAACCCTGCATTTGTTATTTTTACAAACTTTGTATTTAATTTTAACTCTTTTATATTTTTAACTCCACAATATCCCATTCCTGCTCGTAAACCGCCTATCAATTGATATACAGTAGATGATAAATTGCCCCTGTATGGGACTCTCCCTTCTATTCCTTCTGGAACTAGTTTTTCTTCTTCTTCTTCCCATTGGAAATAACGCTCTCTTCCTCCGCGTTTTTTCATCGCAGCAAGAGATCCCATACCACGATGGACTTTAAAACTTCTACCTTCTAGTAAAATTGTCTCACCTGGACTTTCTTCTGTTCCTGCAAATAAGCTGCCTATCATCACACAATCAGCACCGGCTGCTATTGCTTTTGTAATATCCCCTGAATATTTTATACCACCATCTGCAATAACAGGAACTCCTTTTTTCATTGCAACTTTTGCTGCTTCCATTATTGCTGTTATTTGTGGTATACCAACTCCAGCAACAACTCTTGTTGTACAGATAGAACCAGGACCTATGCCAACCTTTATTGCATCAGCACCTGCTTTTATTAAATCCTTAGCGCCTTCTTCTGTAGCAATATTACCAGCTATAATATCAATATTTTTGAAATGCTTTTTTAATTCTTTTACTGCTTTAATAACACTCTCAGAATGTCCATGAGCAGTATCAACAACTAAAACATCAACACCAGCTTGTATTAAAGCCGATGCTCTGTCAATCAATTCCTCAGATGGCCCAACAGCTGCAGCAACCATTAAACGTCCATATTTATCCTTTGTGGCATTAGGATATTTGTATTTCTTTTCAATATCTTTTATTGTTATTAACCCTTTTAATTCAAAGTCCTTATTTACAACAGGTAATTTTTCAATTCTATTTTTATGCATTATTTCCTTTGCCTGCTCAAGTGTGACTCCACTCTTTGCCGTAATTAACCTTTCTCTCGGAGTCATTAATTCTTTAACTTTTTGTTTTTTATTTTTTACAAACCTTAAATCTCGGTTTGTTAAAATCCCTATTAATTTCTTACCTTCACATATTGGAAAACCTGATATATTATATTTTGTCATCATCTGCGCTGCTTGAGAAACTGTTGCATCTGGTGTTAAAGTTATGGGCTCTAAAATCATACCACTTTCATACCTTTTTACTTTATCCACTTCCATTGCTTGTTCTTGTATGGATAAATTTTTATGTATCACACCGATGCCACCCTCTTGGGCAATTGCAATTGCTAATCGGGATTCTGTGACAGTATCCATTGCGGCAGAAACAATAGGTATATTAATATTGATATTTCTACTTAACTTTGTTTTTACATCAACATCCCTTGGTATTACAGAAGACCTTGCTGGTATTAAAAGGACATCGTCAAAAGTAAGCCCTTCATTTGCTATTTTTTTATTAATAGAAATAATTTTTCTAAACATTTCTTATTTCCTCCTTTTTGTCAAGGTTATCATATTTGAAATTTGAAGTCAATTTTAAAAAATTTATCTGTTAAAGATAATATAAAACAGTGACAGATTGAAATGATATAAAATAAAAATGTCAATAAAACCAATTTAAATAAATAATGGGTCATAATAAATTAAGCAGATTATTTATTCTACTTTGCTTTTTCATTGAAATTTACAAAATATATTAAAAAATTTTATTATATTTTCTTAATGTTAATAATGTGAATTATGTTAATTATTATTTTTTAATTAAAATTTTTAGATTATTTTTATAACATTATCCACAAGAAATTCACAAAAACCACCTTAAAAAAATCCTTTATTTTCAATATATTTTTAGTTTAAACGTTATTTATACACAAATAAAAATAGAAAACACTATTATGTAATAGTTCTTCTATTTAATATCTTTTTCTCCAAATACATCTGCTTCAAATATATATATTTCAGTATTTTTATCAAGATAAGCGTCTTTTGATAGGCCTGCTTTACCTGCACAGAGATGTTCCAAAAATGTCTTTTTATCCCACCCGGTTTCTGTTGCAACTTGTGGTAAAAAAACACCGCTTCTAAAACCCTTTTTCACAATAACCCCATGTTTTCCAAGTATTATTTCATCTATTGATTTTATTTTTTTAAGTGGAGTTAATACAGATATCTCAATATCTATATCATTTAATTCATCAGGTGTAAGAGGTGGAAAACGCGGGTCACTTGTTGCTGATTCAATGGCCATTTCTATTATTGTTTTATATAGTTCCTGAGTTCCCTCTATTAAGCCTATACAACCACGTAATTCACCTTTATTGTGTATCGTGACAAATGCTCCACGTTTTTCATTTAAAACCGGGTCTTTGTTTTCAAATTTTAAAATTATTCCTTGTGTTATATACTTTTCAATTGTATCCCTGGCAAGTTTTAATAATGTTTTTTTCTGCTCATTATTTAACATATTTTTCTCCTTTTTAACTGAAAGCTATTTTTACTTGACAATCCATAAGAAAAAAATATAATAATATTCACTATTAGGGCCCTTAGCTCAGTTGGTCAGAGCAGTAGACTCATAATCTATTGGCCGTAGGTTCAAGTCCTACAGGGCCCACCAATTTTATTTTAATGTATTTTTATCCTTCTTCTTTTAAAATTTCAACTTTTACTTTACATTCCTTTTTAAATGTTTCTGCATCTTTTAAAGAACCAGTGATGATACCGTAGTGCATTGGTATGGCAATATCAGGTTTTATTATTTCTGCTGCTCTTGCAGCTTCTATTGCATTCATTGTATATGTTCCACCTACAGGCAATAATGCAATGTTTATATTTTTTAAATTCTTCATTTCATCAATTAAATCAGTATCTCCAGCATGGTAAATTCTGTTTCCTTTTACTTCAATTACATATCCAACTTTATTGTCTGATTTTCTATGAAAATTTTTATTAACATTATATGCCGGAATAACTTCTATTTTTATATTTTCAAAATTAAAAACATCGCCCTGTTTTACTTTTTTAATTTTATATCCTGATAATTCTCCTGCAATGTTATCAGGCAAAATAATATTTGTATTTTCATCTGCAATTAATTCAATATCTGGAACAGAAAAATGGTCATAGTGTTCATGTGTGACAAAAATGAAATTTGCCTTTTTTGGACTTTTTATTTTCCACGGATCAATGTAAATTACAATATTATCAATTTCAATCCTAAAACATGCGTGATGTATGAAATGAATTGATTTAAGTATATCCATAAGCCACCCTCCTTTCATAAAAAATAATTTATTTCCCAAATAAATTTTTTATTATCTCTTTTCCCTTTTCTTCTAAATATCTTTTTCCTTCTTCTTCTATTTTTTTGGTTAAATTTCTTTTAATATTATCAAGCATCCTTGGTTGAGAAAAATCATATTTTTTATTTTCAATGGTATTATAAATTCTCACATCAAATGGTAACCAGCCGTCCTTATTATATGCATAAGAAATATCTTTAATACTTAAATTCCTTGCAAAATATTCATCCAGTATCTTTGCCTGATTTGGACTTATTTCACTTTCAATTTTAAAATCAATTTCCTTATCAACTGTAACATATCCTGCTCCCTTTATCCTGATATCCCCATTTTCTCCATTTGGTCCGTTATAGACTTTAAAATTTTTTATATTTATCTTTCCATTGCTCATTTTAAAATCAGCATACATTATTGTATATGGAATATCCTGTTCTAAAAATTTTATACCTAATTTATTTGATAAATCTTTGCCAATGTCAGTAGTTGCAATTTTACCATCTTTTGCCATAAAATATCCATCACCTGTTATTGTATTTGCAATATCTTTGAATGTGTTGCCTGAAAATTTAGATTCCATAGAAAATTTACCATAAACTTTATTTTTTATATCATCCAACAAGGTTTTCTTATTTGGGTCTTTTTTTGGCAAAACACTTATTGAATCATCAATTAATTTGTTTACTTCTACTGATGCAATATCTGCAGTGATACTATATGTTTCTTTATTAATATCTGCTACAAAATTACTATTTATTTTTCCTTGATATGCATTTATTGCTGTTTCTGCATATAATTTACCATCCACAAATCTGATGTTTGATATTGTTTTTCCTATTGTTACCTCTTTATAAAATATTGAATCAGCCCGCAGGGTCAGATAAACACCAGGCATATTTTTTATTTCTGTTTTTTTCTTTTTAGTTAAAATTTTTGATTGCTTCTTTATATCTTTTGTAGATTGACTACCACTTATTTTTTTCTCTTTTTTTGGAAATAAAGCAAGAAGATATTCTATAGCAAATTTTGGCGAATAAATATCTATATAATATACACTTTCTTTGGGGTTATTGATTGAAGTACCTTCGGAAGTTATTTTTACTTCATTGCCTGCAAGCAAAAAATTAAAATTTCCTTTATAATCATATTTACTTGTCATTGTTAATTTTGATTTTAAATTTTCAATTATTTTTTTATTTTGGTAACTCAAAGAACCATTTTCCATCTTTAAAATATTGTTAAAAGAAAATATACCATTTATTAAGCTAAAATTTAAATCGTTATTGATATCTATGGATATATTTAATTCTTGTATTTTTTGGGTTAAATCAGGTGGAAGTACTTCAAGTATTTTTTTTGTATTTGCAGTTGAATTAATTGTGCCACTAATATCTTTGAAATTAATTATATCAATCTTACCTGTAGTGTTAATTCCACCGCATATAAATGGATTAATTTCAAATTTTACTTTTTTATTTTTAATATCTGTGGTAAGCAATGATTTAAGAGAAACAGGAATATTAAATTTATCATATTGAACGTTGCAATCCATTTTTATTGAAACAGGTTTTACTCCGGATAAAATGATGTCTTCCATATCAAAATTAAATTTTTCCACCTTTAAAGAAAAAACTTTTGTTTTGGAATAATCAGCATATATAAATCTTCCATTTTTTATTGATACGCTGGTTATTATAATATTTTTTATTGGACTTTCTTTTGTTTTTTTCTGTTGTTGTGGTTTATCAGATATTTTTGATGTATCTTTTTTTTCCGATGAAAATTTTTCAACAATATCAGAAAAATTGTATCTACCGTCTTTTTCTTTAATTATTTCTACATAAGGAGAAATCATTTCAAATTTATGTATTACAAGTTCTCTTCCTAATAATGCTAAAAGATTATATTTTAATACTATACTTTCATCTTTTATAAAATCCATACCACCATATCTTTTTGGTTCTTTTATAGAAAAACCATTGAGTTCTATTCCTTTTAAAATATTAAATTTAATCTCTTTTATTACAACTTCTCGGTTTATTTTTTCACTTAATTCCTGAACTAAAAAATCTTTTACTTTTTCAAATGGGAACCATAAAGGAATAGTGGCAAGAAAAATGAAAATAAGAGCAAATAATGATATTATTGTTATTAATATTATTTTTAATATATTTTTCATAAAATCTCCTAAAAATTTTATTATTTATATTATTATAACAAAAAATTAATTGATTTAATATTTTTTTGTTTTTTAAAATTAATCATTAAAATAATAGATCGTTGGATTTCTTTAATTTTATAAATTTATTTCAGAAAAATAAAATATTTGCTTAACCATTATTTAAACAATGTTATTTTTAATGCACAAGAAATGCTACCCAACCGGATATGGTTAAAAGGGAAAATATTGTTGTAACCGTTATTATTGCTGCACAGAGTTCTGTATCACCTTTGAATTTTTTTATCAAGACATAATTAGAAAGTGCTGTTGGAAAAGTAACTGTCAATACAGCTATATTAAAATATTCAATATTATTAAATATCAGAAAATATTTAAAAACAAAATAAGCAATTAAAGGCATTAAAATTAGTTTAATGACAGTTACAGCTGCTATGGCAATTTTATCTGATTTTATGGTCCTTATTTTTAAACCACTACCCACAGCAATCAGCATAAGTGGAGAACCCATTGCAGATAACATATCAATTGTGTTATTAATAAATGATGGCATTTTTAAATTAAGGTATGAAAATAACAGAGAGCCTATGGATGTTATTATAAGTGGATCTTTTAGTGCAAAAGAAAAAACACTTTCCTTTTTTGAAGAACTAATTATATTCAGGTAAATTACTGCTATACTTACTATAAACACAGCAAGAAATCCAGTTAATACGCTAATTATTCCAAGCCCATGATTACCATATAAATTAAAAATTATTGGGAAACCTATATATGCAATATTTGACCGGAAAGCACATGTTGTCATACACCCTTGTTTAAATTTATCAAAAAAACTAGAAACAAATAAAGATAGTATAAAAGTTATAATAGCAGTAATATAAAGCCCAACAACTGCAAGTAAATTAAAAACTTCTTTAAAAGGCATTTTTATAATACTTGAAAATATCATACAAGGTAATATTAAATAATATGCAATACCGTTTATGAAATTATCAGTCGTTTCGGTAATAAATCCTTTTCTTTTTAAAAAATATCCAAGTGCAATTATTATAAATGCTGGTAAAACACTATTAATTATGTTAATCATGAATCAACCACTTTTATAAGATCTGAGATTTTTGTTTTAACATACATTGGTTTAAATTTTTTTATCTTTTTTTTATCACCATAACCATAACTTAAATAAAAAAAATCAATTCCTGCACGATAGGCACATTCTGCATCATATTGACTATCTCCAACTAGCAATATCTCTTTCTTTTTTAATTTGTATTTCTTTGCAAGAAAATTTACAGGATATGGGGCTGGTTTATCTTCTTTTAAATCACCCCTTCCAATTATTTTATCAAAAAATTTGTCAATGCCAACATACATACATGACTTTTTTATAAAATAATAAAGTTTGTTTGATAAAATAATCATTTTTTTATTTTTATTTTTTAAAATTTTCAATGTTTTCAAAACTCCAGGAAAAGTTTTAATTTTATATTTAAAATATTTTTTATATAATTGCACATAATCTCTTTTGATATTTTCAAATCCAATTTTTTTTATTACTTCTTTAAAAATATCCTCCAAAAATTTACCAAGTCCAGCACCAACAGCATTTTTCACTCTTTTAATGGTTATAGGTTTCATATTATATTTTTTTGCCATTATATTAGCTGTCTTATGAATACTTGGAACAGAATCAACCAAAGTTCCATCAAAATCAAATATGATAAGTTTATAATCTTTTTTAATTTTGTTCTTCATTTTTTATTCTTATTTTTTCTGGTTTCCTATTTTTAAAAAATGTTATTTCCCTAATTCCTAATTTGTCAAGAACTGTAAATATTTCTTTTATTCCATAAAAAATATCTTTTTGTGAATGTGCATCTGAGCCAACTGTTATTATATCTCCACCCAATTTTATATATGCCTCAACAATATCAAAATCAGGGACAGGACCATTTGCAAAATGTCTCATACCAGATGTATTGATTTCAAGTCCTATTTTTTTGGAAATCATGAGTTTTAATATATCATCAATTTCTTTTTTAAATGAATAGTAATTGAAATCTTTAAAAAACTTTCCACCTGTTCTATGCATGAATGTTATATGAGCCGCAACATCAAAACCCCCAAATTTTATTAATTTATATTCTTCTTCAAGATAAGCTTTATATGCATCCTGGACATTTTTATATTGTTCAAAATATTCATCAAAAACCGGTGTATAATCACCTATGGTATGAATGGAGCCTAAAATCAGATCAAATTGTTTACCTTCTAAAAATTTATTAAATCTATCAGGATAAACATGTATTTCTCCGACTTCAACACCTTTGCAAATATTGACTAAATTTAGCTCTCTTGCTTTTTCTATACTTTCAGTATATCCATCATAATTGAATTTTAAATAATTTTGTGTGTGGTCATCCCAGAAATCAATATGCTCTGTTAATCCGATATATTTAAAATTATTAATCTGTGCTTCTTTAACAATTTCATCTATTGATAATTTTGCATCCCAGGAAAATTTTGAATGAAGATGCAGATCGCATAAATTATACAAATCTCTTCTCCTGAAAAAAAAAATTATTTTAATTTAATAATATGAAACAAAAAAAGGTATTAAAAAGGTAGTGCAGTGCTATAAGCCGGATTCTGTCCCATATTAAAAATATGGTAGTGGTAATCAGTCTAAGCGACCAACCCTGGGTATATGGACTGAAGCAATCCGGGAATATAAAAATTATTTTATATTCCACAACCCTCTATTTGGTCTTGCTCCCGGCTGGGTTTGCCTTGCAGTTTTGGTTACCCAAAACACGGTGGGCTCTTACCCCACCTTTTCACTATCACCGTAAACCTGAAATGGTATTTGCCATTACAAGGTTTATGGCTACCTATTTTCTGTGGCACTTTCCGTCTGCTGTTTTTCAAACAGCATCCCGAATTTTCATTCGGAGCCGCGCTTCATGGAGTCCGGACTTTCCTCTGAAGAAATAATCTTCAGTTACCACTCACACTGCTACTACCTTCCAATTTATTCATTCTAAAAATATTGTCTTTTTTATATTCTTCTCTGTCATAATTAACAGGTATTACTGTTCCTGTTTCTACCGCCGGTAATTCTGTTAACTGTTTCTTTGCTGCAACACCTTTGAATGGAAATCGTTTTATTCTGAAATTATATAATTCCACTTCCTCAGCATATCTTACTTTATGTTCGTTATATTCATCAATATAAGGGCCTGTAATCAAACCCCATTCAATATAACCAAAACGTAAATTTTTTAAATCCATCCTTGTATTATAATACTCTATAAGGTTATTTATCTTCTTTTCCAGTTCAGAAAGTATTCTGATTTTATCTTCCAGTTTATCAGCACCAATCAATCTTGCTCTTGTATCCAGAAGCTCATCTATCACTGCCGAGTCATATTGAACTTTATCTTTATGCATCATATTTTTTAAAACAATTGCCTGGTCTACAATCCTGTTTGAATAATACTGAACCTTTGCCCAATCATTGTCTATGTATTTTCTTATCGTTACTATATATTCTCCAAAGAGCCAGTCAAAATAAAAAAACCCAATAACAAGTCCAATAACAGCGCCAATACCCATAAAAATAAGTATTTTAATACCTGTGAAAGAAATACCCTGCTTCTTTTTATCCACAGCGCCCTCCTTTTTATTTTTTAAAAATTATAACACAAGATTGCATTATGTCAATATTTAATGATTTAAATGTATTATGTTATTAAAATATAACTCTTAAATAAATCACAATTATGTTAAAAATAAAATTATTTTAATTTTAAAAAAAATTTGGTTAAATGAAAGTAAATTTATTCTTAATATAAAATTTAAATTTTATTAACTTTTTACTTGAATAAAAAGCAAAATTTATAATAAATTTTAATTTTATATTTATGTTAAAAAATCATCTGAAATTTAATGATTTTTTAAAAAACCCTTATAAAATAAGGATTTTTTTATGTGTAAAACTTGTCTTATGATGTGTATAACATGTTAATAAAATAAAAATTAAGTATTTTTTATTCTTATTATAGAAAATTTTGGTATTTTTATATTTTTATTAATTTTTATAAAATACTTCATCCCCTGCTTTGTATATATCTCTTCAATATTTTCCTCATTTTTTATAGAAATAACTTTTGCTGTTACAAAGTTTCCATCCGGAATAAATAACTCTATTTCATCATTAACTTTAAAAGTTCTTTTAACAATTACTTTTATAATATCACTAACGCTATCTTCAAGCACATAACCTGTATAAGTATATGTTGAAATATAATCTGATGACTCATAATTTTGTTTCATTTTATCTTCCTTAAAATAAAATCCCTGGGTATATGGTCTATGCGAAATTTTTTCAAGTTCTAACATATATTTTTTATTAAACTCATAATTCTCTGGATTTTTTAGATATTCATCCCTTACCTTTTTATAAATCGCTGTTGTAACCGCTATATAATGATTGCTTTTCATTCTTCCCTCAATCTTAAAACTATCTATACCTAATTCTATAAATTTATGTAAATTCTCTATTGAGCATAAATCTTTGGAATTTAAAATGTATGTGCCTTTACTATCTTCAAATATTGGGATGTATTCTCCTGGTCTTTTCTCTTCAATAAGATAATATTTCCATCTGCAGCTTTGTGTGCATTCTCCTTTGTTTGAATCTCTACCAGATAGATAATTTGAGAGCAAACATCTTCCTGAATATGCCATACATATAGCACCGTGAACAAAAATTTCAAGTTCTATATTTGGAACCATTTTTCTAATTTCTTCAATATCTTCAAATGATAATTCTCTTGCGAGTATGGCACGACGTGCACCTAATTTTTTCCATGTTTCAACTTCTTTATAATTCAGATTATTGGCCTGAACTGAAATATGAATAGGTATATTAGGGCACATTTCGCGAGCAATAGAAAAAACGCCAAGGTCAGAAATAATAATTGCATCTACATTTAAAGATTTAAGAAAATGCAAATATTCTTTTATCCCTTCAATATCTTTATTATACGGAAAAATATTTAAAGTCACATAAATTTTTTTATTATTTTTGTGAACTAATCGGACTGCTTCTGCCATCTCATCATTTGATAAATTTCCAGCATATGAGCGTAAACTAAATTCTTTTCCTGCTACATAAACTGCATCCGCTCCATACACAATTGCAAACTGTAATTTCTCAAGATTTCCAGCAGGTGCTAAAATTTCAGGATATTTCACAAAAACCCCTAATAAAAATTTTATATCTCTTTTCTTTCCAGTATTGCCTGCCCTAGTGTTATTTCATCAGCATATTTGATATCAGAACCGGTTGGCAACCCTTTTGCTATCCGTGTGATTTTTATATTACTCATCTTTTCTTTAATCGCTGAAATAATATATAAAGCAGTTGTATCGCCTTCCACTGTGTGATTTATTGCCAAAATAATTTCCTTTACAGTTTTCTCATTTATAATTCTTTGAACGAGTTCTTTTATCTTCAGATTCTGGGGTAATATATTATTTAATGGATTTATCAGACCATTTAAAATATGATAGAAACCAGAAAACTTTCCTGTCCGTTCAATATTTATAATATCAAGTGGGCTTTCTACAACACAAATAATAGAAGGATCTCGTGTATCATCTTTGCATATTTCACATAATTTATCTTCACTTATATTAAAACATCTTTCACAGATATTTATAAATTTTATATCATTAATAATACTTGATAAATTTTCAATAAAAATCTTATCCTGTTTTAATATATAAAGGACTATTCTTTCAGCCATTTTATTACCAATACCAGGCATTTTTGATATTTCATTTATGAGTCGCTGAACCTTTACTGGATAACTATACATATAAATTAAAACATTCCTGGTAAATTAATTCCGATTGAACCGGTTAATTTTTTTGTTTCTTCCTCTGCCATTTCTTGGGCTCTATTAAGTGCCTCATTTACCGCAGCAACAATAAGATCCTGTAACATTTCAATATCATTAACATCTATAAATTCTTTATTTATTTTTATTGATATAATCTGTTTTGCACCATTAGCAACAACAGTGACTGCACCACCCCCGGCAGAAGATTCCACTGTTTTTTGTTTCAATTCTTCCTGTAGTTTTATAAATTCTTCCTGCATCTGTTTTGCTTTTTTCATCAATTCCTGCATATCTCCAAAACCTCTCATCTTTTGACCTCCATAAATAAATATAATTATCCGTATTTTACTTTGGATTCTTTTTTATTTTTATTTCTTTAATTGGGAGAACTTTTTTAATTTCTTTTATCAAAGGATTGTTCATTAATTCCTCTTCTTCTATATTTTTTTCAAGAAATAAATTTTTTTGATATTCTTCTTTTTCTTGTATAATAAGTACAACATCTTTACCAAATTCTTCTTTTATTGTTTCCTTTAATAATTCTGCATATTTATTTAAAATATTAGTATAAAAAGGATTTTTTCCTATTATAAATAAATTTGGATTGGAAAAAGATATCACAGCAGATGTTTCTGCGGCCTGTATTATATCAGAACTTTGAGTTTTACTCTTTATTCTATCAATTATATTTTCCCATCTTTTCTGTATGATTTCTTTTGTAAGTTCTTTTACTGTTTCTTTTTCTTCTATTGATTCAATAATCACATTTGAAATCTTTTCTGGCTTTTTTTCCTGTTTGTCGGAAATCTTCATATTTTCACTAAGAAGAGATTTGTCTTCGGCTTTTCCATAAATTGACATAATTGAATCAATAACAAATATTTCAAAAATAATATCCGGCTGAAGTGATTTTTCTATAATTAATTCTGTGTCAATTGCCTTTTTTAAGATATTTAATATTTCTTCCTTTGATAAATTTTTTAAATTTTCTTTTAATTTATTATACTCTTCGTCTGTTATGGATATGAAATCTTTTGTTTCTGTTGTTTTGATAAGTAAACAATCTTTTAATAATTTAATAAAATTTTTTAAAAAATTTCCCAGATCATAACCTCTTTCAAAAACTCTTTCAACTACAACAATTGCATTTTTAAAATCACCTTTTATAATCATTTCAAATAATTCAAATAATTTTTCCTTTTCAATTTCTCCTAACATTTCATTAACCATGGAAACAGTCAGTTTTTCTCCTTTTGCAAAGGTTACAATCTGATCAAATATTCTCTGTCCATCCCTTAATGCACCATCAGCTGCTTTTGCTATTACATATAATGCTTCATCTTCATAAATAATTTTTTCATTTTTTGCAATCATTTTTAAATTCTCTATTATTAAATTAACCGGCATTCTTCTAAATCTAAAATGCTGACATCTTGAAAGTATTGTCTGTGGTATATTTTTAGGATCTGTTGTTGCAAAAATAAAGATTACATGTCTTGGTGGTTCTTCCAATGTTTTTAATAAAGCATTGAATGCTTCTTTTGTAAGCATATGAACTTCGTCAATTATGTATATTTTATACTTTCCACGAGTAGAGCCAACCCATATATTTTCTCGTAACTGTCTTATCTCATCTATACCTCTGTTGGATGCGCCATCTATTTCTATCACATCAAGAGAATTTCCATCGTTTATCTCTTTGCAAACAACACATTCATTACATGGATTAACTGTAGGTCCCCTATCACAATTCAACGCTTTAGCAAAAACCCTTGCTGTTGTTGTTTTTCCAATTCCTCTGGGGCCTGAAAAAAGATAGGCATGCATAATTCTGCCTGTTTCAATAGCCCTCTTTAAAGGAATAACAACCTGATCCTGTCCTATTATTTCATTAAAACTCTGTGGTCTCCATTTTCTTGCAAAAACTAAATATTTATTTTCCATAAAGAATACCTCTTTTAGTGCCATGCCATCTTTTTTTGAATATATTTTCAGGCCCAAATAATACTTAGGCTCCAATCAGGTAACCTGGTAACACCTCCTGATTTTGCCTTTTACCGCTGCTTCCTTCCGGACCTGACGGGGTTCAAAGGAATCGGAGTGCACCAGACCCGATCTTCGTCGCTTCAGAAATTATTCAGGTTTACTAAAAATATATCCGCAAAAAGATAACTCAGCCCGGCTAAAGCGGATTTCCGGTACAGGGCACCGCTAGTTCCCCGCCTAGGCATGGCACAAATTTTTTAAAATAAATTATCTTTTATATTTTATCATATTTTAATAATTATAACATCATTTTTTATATTTATAATAACTTAGTGGTTTTGTTCCTAAAACATAGACATTTACTTTTTTTCTCCCCCAGTTAAAAGCTTCTTTTGTTGTATTAAAACATAAATCTATTTTTTTTCCTTTGATTGCACCACCAGTATCTCCTGTCCAGGCAAAACCATAGCCATCAACAAAAATTAAACGTCTCAGTGGTATCACAGATGGATCAACAGCAGCAATTCCATACCTCGCCTTCCAGCCAAGATAAGTTTTGCCAGCCCAGTCAATCTGATTTATGTCAGGATATGGATCATATCCTGTTGCTTCCATTTTTATCACCTGATGTACATATGTATCTTTTGGAACTGTTATTGGATGATTTTTATCACTTGTTCCTCTTATTACAATTGCATCTTCTGGTTTTTTTATTATCTCAGAAGTATAAATAGATTTTTTATAAAATATTCTTTTTAATAAAATTAATTTTTTATTTACCACATTTCTCCATCCATTTTCTCCTTCCTTTATCCATATATTCCATCCTTTCTGTATTTTACTGTTATATTTTTCAACTATCTTATAAAATATGATTTCTTTATCAATGCTATATTCGTTTTGCATAAAAACAATTATTAAAGATATAAATATCCAAATTGATAAAATAAAATTTCCAAAAAGATATAATTTTTTATTTAACATTACTTAAATCCTCATATCATACTAACATTTTTCTTGTTTTAACTGAATAAATATTATATTTGCCTGTTTTACCTTTTATCTCAACTGGTTCCAGTATATCTACAACAAGTAAATTTTCCATTGTTTTATAAATATCATCGCTTATTATAATTTCTCCATCTTTTGCAATTGAACATAAGCGACTTGCTAGATTCACAGTGTCACCAATCACAGTATATTCCATCCTGTTTTCTGAACCAATATTACCAGCAAGAAACTGCCCTCTTGAAAGCCCAATACCAAGACCGATTTTTAATAATGGATTTATTTTTTCTCTCCATTTTTTTAATAATAATTGAAATTTAACCTGCATATCAAGAGATGCTAAAATTGCTTTGTCCTGATCCATATAATCTGCGTATTTGGGTGCTTCTTCAAAAACTGCAAGAATGGCATCTCCTATATACTTATTTACTCTGCCATTATATTTATTTATAATCTTGGTTGATTCTGTTAAATATTCATTTAAAATCATCACTACTTCGTCTGGAGAATAAAATTCCGAAACATAGGTGAATCCGCGAAGATCGGAAAAAAGAATGGTCCCTGTTTTAGTCCTGTTTCCAATATAAATTTCATTTATATTTCTCTGTTCTATTTCCTTTTTTAAATTCGGATCAAGATGCATTTCAAGTACTTTTAAAAATTTATCTTTGTCTTGTTTTACTTCAAAAAATAAACGAATAAAAATATTAAATATTTCTTTGATATCATCATATATATTTAAAAAATTTATTTTTCTTCTCGTTTTAATATTTGCAGGAAGAATCTGTTGCTTTCGCATCTCACGGACAAAATAATTAAAAATTATAGCAGAGAACCAGGATAAAATAAAAAAAACAAAACAATAAAACAAAAAACCTATATATATCACTCCCATAGAGATATAAATCACTGGTTTATATAAAGATTCTTTCAAGTGTATATTTGTATATATAAAATCAGACAATGCATTATAAATAAATTCATATCCTAAAACAACAATTACACCAAAAAATAAACAAAAAATAAATATTATTATATTCAATGTTTTTTTATTCATATTATTTTCATTCAAATAGATATTTTATTTTTTTAAAATTAATTTCAGAAAAATCTTTTATAAGCATATCTGCCTTTTTTAATTTATTATTATCCCTTATCACGCCTACACATTTCATACCTGCCTTTTTCGCAGCATCAATACCAGCTTGAGCATCTTCAAATACCACACAGTCAGCTGGATTCAATTTTAATAATCTTGCTGCTTTTAAAAAAATATCAGGATATGGTTTACCACGTTTTATTTTATAGCCTTCTGTATCAACATCAAATATAAAATAAAACCCTGCTTTTATTAAATTTCTCTTTGCATTTTTACTTGAGGAAGCAATGGCTATTTTTATATTTTTCTTTTTTAATAAAATTAAAAATTTTTTAGCTCCTTTTATTTTTTTTATCTTATTTTTTTTCAAAAAATTAATAAAATATTTCTGTTTTTGTTCTGCAATTTTTTTTAGCTCATTTTTTTTAATATTAGGTAATATTTTTAAAATTCCTTTCTCTCTTGGAAGCCCATCAATTTTTCTTTTAAAATCATCAAATGTGAATTCAATGTTGTATTTTTTAAATACTTCTCTCCAGGATAAAAAATGTATATTTGCAGTATCTATTAAAACACCATCAACATCAAAAATTGCTCCTTTAAATGGCATCTTATTTTCCTCTTTAATTTTCAATTACATGCTAATTTCTTTTAACTTCTCTAAATTAATAATATTTATTTTTCTGCTTCTTGTTTCAATAATATTATTATCCGCAAAATCATTCAATATTCTTGTTGTTGTTTCTCTTGTCAAACCTGCAATATCAGCAATTTCCTGATGTGTCAATTTTACTGTGTTATTTTCATCTTTAAAATCAAGAAGTACGCATGATATTCTAACCTTTGCATTGCCTGCAATAAAATTTTTCAAATCTCTATCTGCTTTTGCAAGACGATGACATAATGTTTTGATTATCTGCAAAGAAATTGAAGGTTCTGTCTTCAAAATATCCATGAATTCCTGTCTTGCAATGGAAAGTGTTATAACATCATCTATTGTCTCTACTGTTGCAGTTCTTGCTTCATCAGTTAAAAGAGCCATTTCACCAAAATTATCTTTTTCATTTAAAATAGCAAGTATCTTTATCTTACCCTGCTGCGTATATTTTGTGATTTTCACACGGCCTTTTACTATGATATGAAGTGTATCTCCTTTTTCTCCTTCATTAAATACAATTTGTCCTTTTTTGTAGAAATTTTCTTTAACATAATCTGAAATTCTTCTTAATCCATTATCTGAAACTTCCGCAAAAAGATGTGTCTGTTTTAAAAATGATATTATTTCATTTTTTGTCATAAAAATTGACCATTATATATCAAGATTTTTAACCTCAAGAGCATGAGTTTCTATGAATTCCTTTCTCGGTGCAACTTCATCACCCATTAGAATTGTAAAAATATTATCTGCCTTCACAGCATCTTCTATGGTTACCTGAAGCAGTGTCCTTGCTTCTGGATTCATTGTTGTTTCCCATAGTTGTTCTGGGTTCATCTCACCAAGACCTTTATAGCGCTGTATGGTTAAACCTTCTTTTCCTCTTTTCTTGATATATTCAAGCAACTCTCTAATTGAAAAAATCAATAATTCTTTATTATCTTCCTCTATAACTTTAAACATAGGTTGTAATTTCTTTTTATCATTTTTTTCTTGCATGTCAATAATTTCTGCTTCTTCTTTAAAAATTTCATCTGCTTCAAGCCCTTTTGCCTCAAGGCCTTTTAATATATTTTCAATGGTACGAAGTTCTGTTAAATCACTCATATCAACAATCTTTATGTCTTTTTTCTGTTTTTCTATCTCCTTCCTTATATCATCAAGAGTTGATTTCTTTGTTATTTTTGACAAAACTTTTGAAACCAATCTATAAAGTTCTTTTTCATTTTCAGCATAAGTTGTTTTTCCCTTCATTATTATTTGATACATCGGGATTTTATCCCATTTCTGTCTGACTTCAAGATATGAATTAATATCTATTTCTGCTTTTTTGATTTTTGCTATTAAATTTTCAAGTTCTATTATATCATTTAAAATTTCTCTTATGTATTCTTCTTTAACTTCTTTACCTTTTACTGATCGTTTACTCAATTGATAAAGTTTTAATGATTTTGTTCCTTCTTCATTTAAAAATAGATCTAATTCGCGTTCATCTTTAATATATCTTTCTATTTTACCTTTTTTTATTTTAAATAAAGGTGGTTGAGCAATGTAAACATATCCGGATTCAATTAATTCCCTAGCCTGTCTAAAAAGAAAAGTAAGCAAAAGTGTTCTTATATGTGCACCATCAACATCTGCATCTGTCATTAAAATTATTTTATGATATCTTGCTTTTGAAATATCAAAATTATCCTTACCCACTCCTGCTCCAATTGCAGTAATTATTGTCTTTATTTCATCATTTGATAGAACCTTGTCAATACGTGCTTTTTCAACATTTAAAATTTTTCCCTTTAAAGGTAATATTGCCTGATATCTTCTATCCCTTGCTTGTTTTGCCGAACCCCCTGCAGAGTCACCTTCAACGAGAAATAACTCACACAGTGCAGGATCATTTTCAGAACAATCCGCAAGTTTTCCAGGCAAACCACCTGAATCAAGAGCGTTTTTCCTGCGAGCAAGATCTCTTGCTTTTCTTGCAGCTTCCCTTGCCTCTGCTGCGCTAATTGATTTTGAAATTATTCTTTTTGCTTCTGTTGGATTTTCTTCAAAATAATTTACGAGATTCTCATAAACAAGTGAATTTACAATACCTTCCACTTCAGAGTTACCAAGCTTTGCTTTTGTCTGTCCCTCAAATTGTGGATCAGGTATTTTAACACTTATTATGGCACACAAACCTTCTCTGACATCATCTCCTTGTAAAATTAAATTTTCATTTTTTATTAAATTATTTTTTTTGGCAAAGAAATTACATGCTTTTGTTAAAGCAGTCTTAAAACCTGATAAATGCGTCCCACCTTCTATTGTTTTGATATTATTTACAAAACTTAAAATATTATCTGAATAACTTGTATTATACTGTATTGCAACTTCTGCCATAACATTGTCTTTTTCACCGGAAATATAAATTGGTTTTTTATTCAATGTTTCTTTATTTTCATTCATATTCTTTACAAATTCTATAATTCCACCATTGTATTGAAATATTTCTTCTTTTGGTTCTTTGCCACGCTCATCCCTAATTTTTATTTTTAATCCCTTATTTAAATAAGCAAGTTCCTTCATTCTGTTAGCGAGAATATCATATTTAAATTCAATTGTATCAAAAATTTTGGGATCTGGTTTGAATACTACTTTTGTTCCTGTTTTTTTTGCTTCTCCAATTACTCTAACGTCTTTTTGTGGAACCCCGCGGATATATTTCTGAAAATAAATCTTTCCATTTCTTCTAACTTCAACTTCAAGCCATTCAGATAGTGCATTAACAACAGAAACACCAACTCCATGTAAACCACCAGATACTTTATATGCTTTATGATCAAATTTACCTCCTGCATGAAGTACTGTCATAACAACTTCTAAAGCTGATTTCTTCTTCTGTTTATGTATTTCTGTTGGTATTCCTCTACCATTATCAATTACTGTTACACTATTGTCCGTATGAATAACAACAGAAATTTCATCACAGTATCCTGCCATGGCTTCATCAATTGAATTATCCACGACTTCATAAACTAAATGATGCAGACCAGCAGATGATGTACTACCAATATACATGGCTGGTCTTTTCCTTACCGCTTCTAGACCTTCAAGAACTGTGATTTTATCAGCGGTATAATCTTCTGATGTTTTTTCTGTGGTTGTTTCTTTTTCTTTAATTTGAGAATTTTCTTCAAACAGATCCATTGTTTCCTTTGATTCAATTTTTATCTTTTTATTTTTTTTTAAACTTTTTTCAGTCTTTTTTTTGGACATTTAATTAATCCTCCGCTTCATATTTTAAATATAATATTTTTTATCTTTTTTTCTTTAAATACAGAATTAATTTTTTCAATTAATTCGTTTTTTTTATATATCATTTCTTCCATTATAACACTATTTTTAACATTTATAAATAATGTATGTTTATACAATTTTACAGGGAATGTATTATCCGCAATATCCTTTCCTACAATTTCTTCCCAGTTTTCTAAGATAAAATTTGTCTCATTTAATTCCTTAAATTTAGTTTTTTTAATTAGCTTTTCAATTATATCTTTTATATGTTGCATTTTTCACCTGTTTAAGAAAAATGGAGTATCAAAATAAATATTTCCTGAAATATTAATAACCGGAAACGAGATATTACCTCTGTTATAAAAAAAGTAATGATAAACACCCTCTAATTTAAAAGAAAAAAGTTTCATTAAAAACCATTCCAATCCTAATCCACCTGATATTGAATAACATATTTCATTATATTTTAAAGTATTTTTACCATTAAAAATTGCTATGTTAGAAATATATGATTCATTTATAATAGAAATACCATTTCCTAGTTTAGCATATGGGACAAAATATATGTTTCTATCATATCCGAAATACCCATAAATATTTAATAAGAATTCAGATATATTCATATTATAATTATAAACAGATTTGTCCTTGTTATCCATATTGAAAAAATTTGTTTCAACACCTAACATAACAGGACCAAAAGGATTAAAAGTAAATGTTGCAGAATATCCAAGTCCAAAATTGTTTTCATTATTCAATCTCTCCGGGGTCATTGGAAAAAAACCAAAAAATCCAGCACTTATTGAAAATCTATATACGTCCTCCTGTGGCTTCTTTTTATTTAAATATGTTTTAACAAGAGAAATAAATGGTGCTGGTGGTAAAGGTAATTTTAATTTTTCTTTTAAATATGGTTTGTGTATAATTTCACCAACTTTTGGATTTATTTTTTTATCAATTATTGTTTTTACTATTTTTTTCTCTTCATCAGTCCCCCAGTAATTATCACTGCAATTGATATTTACAATAGAATAATTGGTAATGTTATTTATATTCTCCAGAAAATTATTTCTTTTTATTGTTCCTTTTCCATCATAATATTTCATAATATAAATACCATATCTGCATCCAGCAAATGTATTTTCAGATATGCTGTGATTGATATTGCTTCCTTCTATATGCACTCCATATGTGTTATTTAAAAAAAAATTATTTTTCAATATAACATCAGCAAAATCTTTAAGAATAATACCAGTTGAATTTAAAATATAATTATTATTTATTTCTAATCTTGTAGCTTCTACAGTTATTGCTCCTCGTATCATAACAATATATTCTATGATTGATTTTCCTCCACCATCAAAATAAATACCCTCATAAAAACTTTCGTAATCATAAGGTAAAAATCTTACTGGATTATCTTTGTTTCCTTTTGCATAAAGAGTTCCACTCACTAATAATTTTGCTCCTTTTTTAAACTTTATTTCAGTTCCTGGGTATATTGTTAAAAATCCTTTTTTTCCTATAATAACTGTTTCATTGATAATATATGGCGATGATTTTAAATCCCAATTTTCTATCTTATCAATAAGACCTGATACATGGGTTTCAGAAAATATCTGGGTTTTTACAAAAATTAGTAAAAAAATAATTGCAAGTTTTTTCAATAAAATCACCTGACTTTATTTTATTATATTGTTCCTTTGTCATCTTCCAGTTCAGGTAAGGGAGGAAGCTCCTCAGGTAATTGCTGAGGAGAGATTTTATCTTTATCTTTTATTTCTTTTTTTCCAAGCAAATCTTTTGGAATATCTATATCTTTACCTGGAATTTCTGTCTTTTTCTCAATAAAAGGAACATCCAATGATAACAATTCTGTCACTGTTGGAATTTCAGAACTTGTATCTTTTTTATAACTTGTATCCTGCATTGGTGTTACATTCCTTTGAATAATAGGTTTAACTTCATCAACTGGTTTTGTTACAAAATCTGGTGATAAGGATGAAATTTTAGGTTTTGTTTCTTGCTCTTCTTGAGTTATACCTGGTTCTAATTGTTTTGGAAGAGAAATAACAAAAGTTTTACCTTTGCCGATTTCTGATTCAACCCATATATCTCCATTTAAATTATTCAATGTTGCTTTAATTATTGGAAAACGTAAACCGGTATTCACAAATTCAGGACCAGCTATTGATTCTGTACCATGGAAATTAATAAATAATAAATTTGCTTTTGATTGTGGCATACTCATTCCAAAATCAGTTATTCTGATTATTACATCTTTCTGCGTATCCTTTGTTTCTATAATAATCTTTGCACCCCTTGGAGATACTTTTATTGCTTGATTTAAAAGTGAACTTATAACATTTGAAATCCTATTTTTATCACTCATTACAGAAGGAAGTGTAGGTGCAAAATTAACTTTTATATCTATTTTTTTAACATCCGCCTGTGGCTGTATAGCAAATAAAATATCCTGAATAATATTGTTTATATCAACGGGTTGCTTTACTGGTTTTATATCTCCTTTTTCAAGAAGTGATAATTCAGTTAAATCATTTATAAGACGTTCAAGTCTTGCTGATTTATTAATAACCACACCTAAAAATTGTTGTTGAGTATCTGTTATTTTTCCTTCTCCACCTAAAACAGTTGATATATATGTTTTAATAACAGAAAGTACTCCTTTTAACTCATTATTCATAGCAAGGATTGATTGTATGCGCATATTTTCTTTTTCCTGTGGTATTTTTGAAGTTTGAATTTTATTAATTTCTTGTTTTAACTTATCAAATTCTATCTGTAAGTCTGTGTATTTTTTTAAAATTTCATTTTTTTCATCTTCCAGTTTTTTCTTTATTGATGCTTTTTCTTTTTCAAATTCTTCTTTCTGTTTTAATAATTTTTCTTCAAATGTCAATTTTTCATTTTCAGCGATTTTCACAGCATCTCTTAATTGCGATAATTCGGCATCGTATCTTGAAGCTTCTTTTGATAGCTCTTCTTCCAGTTCTTTTGACATCTGAGAAAGTTTCATTGCTTTCTCCTCTGCTGCTGAAATTCTTCCTTTTAAAATCAGAATAGAATCAATTAATTTTCTGTAATCACCAGCCCTTACTTTTGGCAGAATTTCCTGAAAACTCTCATCGTCTATTTTTGTCATTGCTTTTACAATTCGTTTTAAAGGAGAATTTATTTGTTCAATAATAAGGTTAATAAAAAATATAGATATTACAAAAATTATAATTATAAAAACATAAGCTGGTAATACGAAGGTTGTGTCAAATAAACTTAATTCATATTTTTCTACTCTTTTTTTCATAAAAGAATAATCTGCATAAGGAGTAAAAATACAGATGATATTTTCTTGTTCATTTATTTTTTTATATCCCAGTAAACCCTTTAAATTATTATACTCTGCTTCTTTGATACCTGAATCTGTGTCATCATATAATATTGCTTTAATATCTGGATAAGAAAGAATATTTTCTGTATTCTCTTTTGCCATATCTGTATTTAAAAGCATTTTTCCAGCAGAGTTAATAATAAAATTATAACCGTGGGATGATTGTTTTTCATTTCTTATTTTCTGAACTAATTCTGTTATATTTTCTCTGATATAAAGAACAGATACAAGACGATTTTTTACGTCAAAAATTGGGATAAAAAATTCTGCAATACCTGTTGTAAAATTAATGTTGCCTGAAATTTTCTCTGATGATAATACCTGAAGAAAATTTGTATTGTTTTTAAATGATAATTTTAATAATTCTGCATTATTAGAAATCAAAACATTTCCATTTTTAAACAATAGGACTATACTTTCATTTTTACCATGACATAATTTTAAAAATTGTGTCTTTATGGCGTCCAGTGCCTCTTTTTTTGAATAACTATAATCTCTGATAATTCTATCATTCAAAAAAACAGAATATTTTTTTGTAATATTTGAAAAAGACAAATTATTTATCTGAGCATAAATTTCATCAAGCTTTTTTGATATTTGAGCCTTGATAATTTCCATTTCTTTTTGATTTTCCGCCCAAATTAATTTTGATTTTAGATTATTGAGCTGTGTGGTTTTTAAATTGTCATAATAATAAAATAAACCGGTAGGAACGGCAGTTAAAATTATCAGTATCAAAATTATTTGAAATAACATTATAGGTTTTTTCATTTTTTCCTCCTAATTATTCCTTTTCATCTTTCTCGTCTTCTTCGGCAATTCTTGCGACCGCGCTTACTTTTTCGCCTTCTTTTAATTTAATCAAACGAACCCCCTGAGTATTCCTACCAATCGTTTTTATATCTTTTATTTTTGTTCTTATAAGCGTTCCTTTTGTAGTTATTATCATTAATTCATCTGTATCAGAAACAAGTTTTATAGATATTACTGAACCTGTTTTATCAGTTACTTTAAGATTTATTATTCCTTTTCCGCCTCTTGCCTGCAATCTGTATTCTGACACTTTTGTTCTTTTACCAAAACCATTTTCAGAAACAGAAAGTAATGTTTTATCTTTGTCATCTGGACTTAAAGTTGTCATACTGACAACCTTATCATTTTTACCTAATTTAATACCACGTACACCCATCCCTGTTCTTCCTATTTCTCTGAATTCTTTTACTTTTGAACGTATTGCCATACCATTTGATGTTGCAATAAAAATTTCATCTCTTTCTTCTGCAATTCTTGTTTCAATAAGATTATCTCCAGGAACTAAATTTATCGCAATTATACCACCTGATCTTGGTTTTGAAAAAAGAGACAAATTGCTTCTTTTTACAGTTCCATTTTCAGTTACCATGATAATATATTTATCTTCACTAAAATTCTTAACAGAAACATATGAGGAAATACGTTCGCCTTCCTCAAATTTTATTAAATTCACAATTGCTTTTCCTTTATTTTGTCTACCTGCTTCAGGTATTTCATATACTTTAAGCCAGTAACATCTTCCCTTATTGGTAAAAAACAGTAAATAATCATGGGTATTTGATACAAAAAGATCTTCAACAAAATCTTCTTCTTTTGTTGTAACAGCAATTATACCCCTGCCGCCTCTTCTCTGCGCTTTATAAACCGATACAGGAGTTCTCTTAATATATCCCGAATGAGTAATGGTAACAACCATATCTTCTTCCTTTATAAGATCTTCAATTGAAATTTCTTTTTCCCTGCTTAAAATTTCAGTCCTTCTTGGATCTGAATATTTATTTTTTATTTCCAAAAGTTCTTCTTTCATTAAATTATAAATTTTTCTTTCACTTGCAAGTAACGATTTTAATTCTTCTATTAGTTTTATTAAATCCTGATATTCTTTATTTAATTTTTCTATTTCAAGGGCTGTCAATTGTTGTAATTTCATATCAAGTATGGCTTGCGCTTGAATTTCTGTAAGTTTAAAATTTTTCATTAAACCTTCTTTTGCATCTTCCACTGATTTTGAATTTCTTATAAGTTTTATCACTTGATCTAAATATTTAAGAGCAATTTTTAAACCTTCTAAAATATGAGCTCTTTTCTCTGCTTTATCCAAATCAAATTTTGCTCTTCTTATTATGACTTCTTTTCTATAATTTATGAAATTATCTATGATTTCAAGTATATTTAAAACTTTTGGTTTTCCATCCACCAGTGCAAGAAAAATAATTCCAAAACTTGTGCGAAGAGATGTGTGTTTATAAAGCTGATTTAAAATTATTTCTGGATTTTCATTTCTACCAACTTCAATAACTGCCCTTATACCATCTTTATCTGATTCATCTCTTATATCAGTTATACCATCTATTTTTTTATTTCTGACAAGGTCTGCTATGTTTTCAAGTAATTGTGCTTTGTTTACCATATATGGTAATTCTGTAATTACAATTTGTTGTTTTCCTTTTTGTGTTTCTTCTATCTTTGCTTTTGCTTGTAATGTTATAGTCCCCCTACCAGTAGAATATGCCTGTTTTATACCTGTTTTACCTATAATATATGCACCTGTTGGAAAATCAGGACCTTTTATAATTTTTAATATATCGTCAATTTCAACCTTCTCATCAAGATTATCAATTCTGTAAATAACAGCATCAATAACTTCTCCAAAATTATGAGGTGGTATATTTGTTGCCATACCAACAGCAATACCAGAAGAGCCATTTATAAGTAAATGTGGAAATGAAACAGGAAATACGACAGGTTCTTTTGTAGATTCATCATAATTTGGAACAAAATCAACAGTATCTTTATCAATGTCAGATATTAACTCATCTGCTATTTTGCTTAGCCGTGCTTCAGTATAACGCATTGCAGCAGGTGGATCACCATCAATTGAACCAAAATTTCCCTGTCCTTGAATAAGTGGCATTCTAAAAGTAAAATCTTGAGCCATTCTAACCATGGTGTCATATATTGCAGTATCCCCATGGGGATGAAAATTTCCCATAACTTCTCCAACTATTTTTGCAGATTTCCTATATGGTTTGGTATGATGTAAACCCATCAGATACATAGTATAAATTATTCTTCTCTGAACAGGTTTTAATCCGTCGCGTATATCAGGTAATGCTCTTCCAACAATAACACTCATGGAATAATCAAGATAAGATATTTTCATTTCCTCTTCAATTGGTGTTTGAATAATTTTTTCTGTTTTTACTTTTTGGTTATTATTCTTTTCTTCCATGATTTTTTCCTTTTATAAAAATTTATTTTCTTATAGGCATTATTACATAAACAAAATCTTTACTTCCCGGATATGTAATTACGCCTGGATCTGTAGAACTATTAAGTTTTATTTCTACTTCCTCTGCTGAAAGAACTTTTAAAATATCAAGTAGATAATTAGAATTAAAAGTGATATCTATCGGAGTCCCATCATATTTTATATCAAGTTCTTCGTATGCTTCTCCTTCATCCTGGGCCTGAGAGTTTATAAACATTTTATTTTTCTCAAACTTTAAAGTAACAATTCTTGTTTTATCGCTTGATATCATAGATACCCTTTTCAATGCACTTTCAAAATCAATACGTTTTACAATAGCATTAATAGTGAATTCTTTTGGAATGACCTGATTATAATTTGGATATTTTTCATCTATTATTCTTGTTAATATATCAATATTATCAATTTTAAATTCTATAAGTTTTTCATATAAATTTAATTCAATTTCTTTATCTTCTTTATCTTCTATTATTTTTGAAATTTCATTTATTGTTTTTAAAGGTATGATATATTCAAATTCTGTTTTAATATCCAATTTTGTTTCAATTTTATAAAAGGAAAGGCGATGTGCATCAGTTGCAACTGTTTCTATAGTATTATTTTCAAATTTTAAAAATACACCATTTAAATTTCTTTTTGTTGAGTCTTTTAATGCAGCAAATGATGTGTATTTAATAATTTCTTTTAATGTTTTCTGTGATATTTTTATTTTAGATAATTTATTATTTTCGACTTTTAGTACAGGAAAATCTTCTGCAGGTAATCCTAAAATTTTACAATATCCACCTTTCCATTGAAGTTTTATATTATCATTTTTATCAGAATCAATTTTTATTTCTGCATCAGGAGCTTCTTTTAAAATAGATATTATTTTTTTTGGAATTGTTGTTTTACCAACTTCTTCTATTTTATCAACTTTTGATTTTATTCTTACACTCATATCCATATCTGTTGCAGAGATGTAAATTCCGTCTTCTTCTGCTTCAAATAAAATATTTGAAAGAAGAGGTAAAGTAGAAGTAGGTGAAATAAAATACTGAGCAATTAGTAAAGGACTTAAAATTTCATTCTTATTCGTTTTGATTTTCATAAAATACCTCCTAAAAAGTTTTAAAAGTTTTTCACGAATAACAAAAATAAATAATTTAAATAATAAATATGCTATTGTTGTTATTGTAATGTTAACTTGTTAAAATATAAAAATTTATTATAAAATTATAAATAAAATTTAATTTATTAATGTTAATAAATAATATATTATTACTGGAAAACTATATAATTATTAACATTTAATAATTAAAAATTATTTATGCACATATAAATAACAAAATTTAAATATTTTATTAACATTTTTCAAAGAACATAAAAAAAATTTTTATTTTTTTATTCTTGCCATTAATTCTTCTATGGTTTTTTTAAATTTTTCATCAGTATTCATAATTTTTTCAATTTTATTAATAGCATGCATTACTGTTGTATGATCTTTGCCACCAAAATATTGCCCAATTTGAACAAGTGAATAATCTGTTAGTTGTCTAGCAATATACATTGCAATCTGCCTTGCTTTTGAAATATTATCAGGTCTTTTTCTAGATGTTAAATCCTGTATCTTTATTCCAAAATACTCAGAAACACATTGTTGTATCATATCAATACCTATTTTTTTTGTTGTATCAAAAGAAGGATTAGTTATTTTTATAGCTTGCTTTGCAATATCAATGGTTATTTCATCGTTATTCTGTGAAGCAATTGCAAACATTGTTAAAAGAGTAGAACCCAAATAACGTATATTGTTTTCAACATGTTCTGCAATATATCCTATTACATTATCAGGAACATATTTATTGAGTTCTTTTGCTTTTTGTTTTAGTATTGCAACGCGCATTTCAAAATTTGGTGGTAGTATATCAACTATTATACCTGCACCAAATCTTGATTTTAATCTTTCTTCAAGTTTTAATTCTTGTGGGGAAGAATCAGATGTTGCAACTATCTGTTTATTTAAATTATAGAGTTCATTGAAAGTATGAAAAAATTCTTCTTTAGCTGCTTCTCCTTTTTGCAGAAATTCAATATCATCAACTAAAAGAAGGTCAGCACTACGGTATTTTTCTTTAAATTCATCCATTCTGCTTTCTCTTATTTTTTGAACAACTTCATAAAGAAATTTTTCTGCTGTTGTAATAATTATTTTATAAGAAGGATAGTGTTCATATACATAATTACCAATAGCATGCAAAAGATGTGTTTTCCCCAAACCCACCCCACCATAAATAAAAAGTGGATTGTATGTTTGACCAGGAGCTTCAGCAACAGACCTACAGGCAGCGTGGGCAAATTTATTTGAATCACCAACTATGAAATTTTCAAATCTAAATCGTGAATTAAGAGAAGGGATATAATCAATTTTTGGTTCAAGTGGTAATTGTATTTGATGTTCTTTGATTGAAATTTTTGGTGAGATGTTTTTTATCTGTTCAACTTCTTTTTTTATTTCAATATTTAAAGAAACAGTATAACCGAGATGTTTTTTTAATATTTTTATAATTTCATTATTATATTTATTGATGAGTGTTTTTTTGTGAAGTGCATCTGGAACTTTTATTGTTAATACCTTTTTTTCATCATCAAACAAAATAGTTGATTTTTCCAACCATACAGAAAATCCTGTATTTTCATTTTTTAAAATATTGGAAATTTCATTTGATAACATTTCATTATTTTTCAAAATTTATATTCTCCTTGATTTTAAACTTTATTAATTATCCACAATTTTAATAAAATAATTACAAAAATTAACTATTTAAAAAATATAATAAATACAAGCATTTTTAAATTTATTAACAATTAATCTACAAAATTATTCACATATTATTCACAAAAATGTTAATAAATCGTATTAATTTGAACATAATTATAACATAAAATATTAAAAATGCAATAAAAAAATAATTATTTTTTTAATTAGTATGAAAAATGTGAGCTTTTTGTTTCATTTTTTTACAAATTTTTGTTTCAAATTTTAACAAAAAATTATGCAAATAATATAAATTTTAAATATTTTTTTATGAGTTTATGTGGCATACATTATGCTATATTTATCAAAAAAATAAAATAAAATAAGGAGGTGGTAGATATGAAACTGATAAAAAGAAGCGGGACACCATCAAGAAGAGACATTTTTGCAGACTTCTTTGATTCCTTCTTTAATACAGACCTATTACCTGCGAGTGAAAGATTATCACCAGCCGTAGATATTGTAGAAGATAAGGATAAATATGTTTTAAAAGCCGATATCCCTGGTATGAAACAGGATGATATTAAAGTTGAAGTTGATGATGGCGTATTAAAAATATATGGAGAAAGAAAACATGAAAAGAAAGAAGAAGATAAAGATAAAAAATATCATTATTACGAAAGGAGCTACGGCGCTTTTGAACGCAGGTTTGTACTTCCTTCTGATAGTGATGTGGATAAAATTGATGCTAAATATGAAAATGGTGTCCTGGAAATCCAGATTCCTAAAACAGAAAGCAAAAAACCAAAAGAAATAAAAGTTAAATAAGTAGCCCATCTTGGCTAAAGAGACAGGTAAGCCCTGTCTCTTTTTTTATTTACATAAAAATATTTTATGTTATTATATAAAAAAATAAAAGGAGGGATTATATGGATAGATTACTAAAAATATTATTATCAGGAGTTGTTGCAGGAGTAATTTTATTTGTTGCTGCAAGTATTGTTTATAATTATATCGGCCATATTTCTGATCCGTCTTTGAGCCATATTTTTAGAGAAAAAATTTCTATGAAATGGTTTTATAAACTTTTAATAATTACTGCTGGAACAGGAATTATAATGGCACTTTTTTATTCTTTGATTTATTCAGGGTTACCTGGTGGGAATATTTTTAAAGGAGTTTTTTGGGGATTTATTGTATGGCTTATAATCGTGCACCAACCACTCATAACACTTCTTGTAGTTGGAAAATTTACAATGGATTTACTTGTTTCCTGGATTTTGCAAGGTCTTGTGAGTTATGTTGCAGCAGGAGTTTCTATATCCTTGATTTATAAGGATTAAATTTTATTTATTGCGTCTTTTAACTCTTTTATTGCACATAATTCTCCACACATTGAACAGACATCTTTATTTTTAGGTGGGCATGCTTCCCTTAGTTTTCTAGCTTTTTCTGGATTAATTGCAAGTGTTATCTGTTTTTCCCAGTCAAGATTTTTTCTTGCAAGTGCCATTTGATTATCCCAGTTTTTAGCACCTGGATACCCACGTGCAATATCTGCAGCATGGGCTGCAATTCTACTTACTATTACTCCTTCTTTCACTTCTTCTATGTCTGGAAGTTTTAGGTGCTCGGCAGATGTTACATAACATAAAAAGTCTGCTCCAAAATAAGCAGCCAAAGCTCCACCTATTGCAGATGTTATATGGTCATAACCAGGAGCAATGTCTGTAACAATAGGTCCTAATACATAAAAAGGAGCATTGTTACAGATGGATTTTTGTAGTTTTATATTTGTTTCTATTTCATTTATAGGGATATGGCCTGGTCCTTCTATTATTACCTGAACATTTTTTTCATATGCCCTTTTTGCAAGTTCTCCAAGAGTTATTAATTCCTGAATTTGAGCTCTATCTGTTGCATCTGCAAGGCAGCCGGGTCGCATTCCATCTCCTAAAGATAAAGTTAAATCATATTCATATGCTATTTGCAAGAGCCGATCAAAATCAGAATATAAAGGATTTTCTTTATTATTTTTAATCATCCATACAGCAAGCATAGACCCGCCACGACTTACTATGTCAAGTAAACGACCTTGAGAGATTAAAGTAGACAAGGATTTTTGATTTATACCACAATGAACAGTTATAAAATCAACACCTTGTTTAGCATGTTCTTCTATTGTTGTGAAAATTTCATCAGCAGTGATTTGGTCTATTGGTTTTTTATTATTTAGAGCATTGACGGCTGTCTCATAAATTGGAACAGTTCCAACTGGAACTGATGAATTTTGTAAAATTGCCTTTCTTATTTCTTTTATATTTCCACCAGTAGATAAGTCCATTACTGTATCAGTGCCTGCATCTATTGATGCTTTTAGTTTTTTAAGTTCGTTTTCAATGCTAAAAATATCCTGGGAACTGCCTATATTTGCATTTACTTTTACACGAGTTTTACTACCTATACCTATTATTTTAGAAAATGTCCTATTTTTATTTTTTGTAATCACCACTTCTCCCTTTGCAACTAATTCACAGAGTTCTTTTATGTTTATATTTTCATCCTGAGAAACTTTTTTCATCTCTTCTGTTACTATACCTTTTTTTGCTGCTTCTAACTGCGTCATAAATACTCCTTTTTAAATAGGATAAAAATATTATACGCTATTATTTTTGATTTGCAAGATAGAAACAAAAAAATATTTATAAATACTCAAACCAATCAAAATCAGCAGGATTTTTGCAGGGTTTACCGTTACCTGTTGCGTACATTGCAAAATATACTCCTGTAAACCCACCTGCTATTTCTGATGATAGATATCGCGTAATTCCCTTTCCAAGCATTTTTAAATTATTTTTAGATTTTCCAAATAAAAAGGTATAGTTATTTATATCTGCATCAATTGCAAGAATACATCTTTTTTTAAAACTATCAGGCAGTGGTTTACAGGCAGATTCAACTGTGATGTCTGCAATTGTCTTTCGTAATACCACACACAATTTTTTCTTTCTTTTTGTTAAAAAAATTTCATAATGATGATTTTCGTTTTTCCTGACACATAAACCTGCTTCTTCGTTTTCTTTTTCTGGTTTAAATTCAATTGCAACTGTTACTTTCACATTATGATGGCACTGCCGTCTGCCAAGCCATGTAGGAGATGCAATATCAAAAAGATTATATTTTGACCCTTTAAGGCGCAAAAATCCAGGACGTTCTTTTAAAGAATAAAGTTTTTCATCTGGATTACGTAAATAATTCCAGTAAAATGCAAGTTTTTCACTATTAAAATCGTCTTTTGGTGGAATTTTTGTTACAGGATATGGTTTTAAAGGCGATTCCATTTCCAGATGAACTTTGCCATTATCACCAAATATAGGAAAACCATCATCAGCCCATGTAACAGGACATAAAAATGTCTCGCGGCCTATGTTATGTGTATCATCATAACCATAAGTTCTGACTCCTAAGAAAACAGCAAACCAGTATTTCCCTGTATATATTAAATCAGCATGGCCTGTTGCTCTTATTATTCCTGGTAAACTTCTATGAGTTAATACAGGGTTTCTAGGGCATGGTTCAAAAGGTCCCCATGGACTTTTTGCACGGGCAATTGTTACCATGTGCTCATAACCAGTCCCACCTTCTGCAAGCATGAGATAATACCAGCCATTTATAAAATATAAATGTGGTGCTTCTGGATACCTGCCACCTGTTCCTTTCCAAATTACTTTTGGCTTGGTTAGTAATTTACCTGTTTTTATATCAATCACACTTTGCATCGCACCATCACATGATGTAGTGTAATAAACAGTTCCATCTTTATCAAAGAAAAGAGATGGGTCTATTCCTTTTTGCGCAACAGGTATTGGTTCTGACCATGGACCTTTTGGGTCTTTTGCTGTAACTATAAAATTGCCAATGCCAGAAGTATTTGTTGTAGTCATATAAAATAAACCATTATGATAGCGTATTGTAGGAGCAAAAATACCAGAGTAACATTGTGCATTTGTAAGTTGTAACTGGCTTTTGCGTGTCAAGCAGTGTCCTATCTGTTCCCAGTGAACAAGGTCTTTACTATGAAATATAGGCACACCTGGAAAATATTCAAAACTGCTTGT
>JAOAIN010000268.1 GCA_026414685.1 Candidatus Goldiibacteriota bacterium | reverse complement strand
GCATATAGTGGTCTTGATGCTTTATCTCATGCGGTAGAATCATTTTTCTCAAAAGGCGCAAATGATTTTACAAAAGAATTGTCAGTGATTGCTATAAAATTAATATTTAAATACTTGCCTGTTGCTTATAAAGATGGTAAAAACAAAGAAGCAAGATATTTTATGCTTTATGCATCTTTTGTTGCTGGGCTTGCTTTTGCAAATGCTGGTTTAGGTGCAACCCATGGAATAGGACACACTGTTGGTGCTATTTGTAAAATTCCGCATGGACTTGCCAATGCCATTTTACTTCCACAAGTTTTAATTTTTAATACAAAATTTTGTCCAGAAAAATTAAAAGAACTAGAAGAAAAAACATTTAAAGAATTTATAAAAGAACTGTTATCATTAAATAAAAAATTAAAAATACCTATGAAATTTTCTGATATAAATCCTGATATAAAAAACAAGATAGATCTTATACTGTCCAATATTTCTTTTGCAGGTTCTTTATCGTTTAATCCTGTTAAACTCACAATAAAAGAAGTAGAAGAAATTTTAAAGGAAACTATTTAATGGCTGATGATAAAAAAATACAAAAAAAAGAATTATTTTTTTTATCTATTTTAATTATATTTTATTTTTTTTTAAATTTTAAATTTTTATTTTTAGAACTAAATAAAACCGAGCGTAAATTGTATGAAATTGTGACTTTAATAAAAAATGGACAAATTCCATATAAAAACATTACAGATAACACGCCACCCTTTAATTATTATTTGTATTTAATAGCAGATAAACTTTTTAACACATATACTATGGAAGGAAATATAAGAAATTTTACAAATTTTTACATTATTTTTTTTATTCTTCTTATATATATTTTTAGTAGATTGTTAGCAGGTAAGACCGTTGCAATGCTTTCTTCTTTTATTTATGTTGTTTTAATATCCAAAAATCCATATTTGGGTATTTATTCTTTGCCTGGTTTGTTTGCCCAGTTTCTTGTGTTTTTGAGTTTGCTTTTTTTAATTTTTATTGAAAAAGAATATGAACATGTGGATTATTTTTTATCTGGATTTTTTTTAGGTGTTACATCATATATAATTTTTTCTATTAAATTTATTATTTTCATACCTATTATATACATTTTTTCATTATGGGAGAAATTTGGTGATAAGATAAAATATATTTTATGGTTTATTTCTGGATTTATTTTTATGGAGTTACTTGCAGTTTTATGGGCAATAAAAAATTCGGCTTTACAAGAATTTATCCGATTTTATTTTGTAAATAATTTTTTATCTATGTTTCATGGTTTAAATGTAATTTTTAGCGAGTTATTATTAAACAAATATTATTTATTATTTGTTCTCGTTTTTTTTGTAGGATTATATAGATGGTTTGTAGTAAAGAAATTTGATGGTTTTTTAATATTATTATTAATTTCAATAACTGTAAGTATAATCGCATTATTTCAGCAAAAAAAGGACATCGGGTTTGTTTATTTATTGATACCTTTTATTTCAGTTATGATTTCTGTTTTGTTGAAAGAATTTATTTTGTGGATAATGAAGTATACTGCCCGAATTTTTTCTAATGAAGGTAAATACAAATAAAAAAAGAAGAGAAAATAGCATTATAAAAATACGCCTTGGTTTTAAACTATTAAAATAAAGATGGGTAAATATAAGATTGATTTATTTTGATGTTAATAATATAATTTTTAAAAGGAGGTTTTATGAAAAAAATAAATGAAAAGGACGTTCCTTTCAAGTATGAAAAGTCAGGTCCAAAATATCTTTTCAATGAAAAAGGTTTTTCTGGTGGGATTGCCTATTTAAATCCTGGAGATGAAATAAAGATTCACACCCATGAAGATGAAAAGGAGATATTTTATTTTATAAAAGGCACACCATTACTGGTGGCTGGAAATGAAAAGATAAGAATGACAGAAGGAGATGGCGTCGTTATTGATGTGAAAGAAGAACACGCAGTTATAAATGATACAATGGATACTGTGAAACTAACCTTCACAAAAATAAAAGAAAGATAAAATATGAAACCAAGAGAAATAGGTATTTTATTAAAAATATTATTTGTTGTTTTTTTATTGATTGCTATTTTTGCAACCTCTTTTTCAACATTTATCACTCCAGATACTTGGTCGCATCTTGCAAATGGCAAGGAACTTGTAAAAAAATTTGGTTTACCTGGCTATGACCGATTTTCATTTACTGAAAAATCTGAGTGGAATTATACCACTTGGCTTTTTGATATTTTTTTATACTCATTGATTTTCAATATTGGGCCTTTCAATATTTATATTATTAAATTTATTCTTTTTGTTCTTTTAATATTTGTTTTGTTTCTTGTGATTTTCAGACGTCAGGAAGGAAAATATATTTCCATAGTTCTTCCCGCTGGACTTTTTGCATTATTCATTCTTGACCCATTTCTTAAATATACACCTGTTTTTTTCGCCCTTTTATTTCTGTCTTATTTTTTATATGTCCTTGAGAGAAGACCGAGAAAGAGAAATAAGGCACTCTATTATTCATTGCCATTGATTACACTTTTATGGTCAAATATGGATACCTATGCCTTGATTTCTATTTTTGTAATATTGATATACTGGGTTTACAGATTTCTTGAAACTATAGAAGAGCCAGTTAAAAAAGAAATTTATGATTTTAAATTATTTGTTTATATTTTTTTATTAACTCTTGTTGCTGTTTTTTTAAATCCTTATTTATACAAAAATTCATGGCTTTTTATAAAACAGATTGTGAGTAATAAGTGGTTTAATGGTTATTCCTTTGATCTTCGTGGGATAAAAGAAATGTCACTTTTTTATTTATATTTTCTTATTATTATAGTTGTTTTGCTATATGATATAAAGGGAGCAGATGTAGGACGGCATGGTGAGTTTGTAAAGGATGTTACTTTATTAACCGTGTTTGGAATTCTTGCTGCTAAGAGTTATGAGTTTATTCCATTTTTTATGTTAATTTCAATACCTATTTTTTTATATTATATTTACCTTATTTTTAGATGGGATATAGTGTGGCAAAGACAATGGACAGAAGCGGATTTATTAAAAGTAAAGAATCCACTTTATGTTTTATTGATTTTAATTTTAATAACTTTTTCAATTGTAAAATTATTAAAACCACAAGAACAGAATTATCCTGTTGGTGCTATTAACTATATTTCTTCTGTCTCAGTGCCTAAAAATATTTTTGTTCCGTCTCAATGGGCTGGTTTTTTTGAGTATTTTTTGTATCCTGAATATAAGATAATGTTTGACCCTTTTAGAAATTACAAGAACATAACCAAAAATGATTATGAGGATATATATAACTGGAATATGGATAATGTGGGAGTTGTTGAAAGATATGATATAAATTCATTTCTTCTTGATTATACATCACCTTCTATTACTTTTTTAAAACAGCAACCAAAATATAATATTGCTTATTTTGATGATATATCTGTTTTATTTGTAAATAATGAAAAAACAGATAGATTTTTTAAATACATTAAACCCCTTGATCAAAAATTTTATGATGCTTCAAATACAGTGACAGCAATTGCAGAACTTGAAAATTTTACAGAAGAGTTTCCATCAGAAAAGGCAATTTTATTACTTACAAAATTATATGCAGATATAGATAAAAATAAGGCAATTGATTATCTAATATATATCACTGAAAAATATCCTTCATATTATTCATTATTGAATTACAAGGCCAAACTTTATTTTGAAGTTGGTGACTATGAAAATGCAAAAGAAACACTAAAACAATCAAAAAAGATAGGAAGTGAAGAGGCTGCGATTTTAAAAGAGATAAAGTTAAAAACCAGACAAACAAAGTTGTAATATTATTAATTTGGAAATATAAATAATAAATGAGGTGGTTATGTTATACATTTTGGTTGGAATAAATATTATTTTACTTATCATAATAATCTTTTTATTGTTTAAAAATAAAAACATTGATGAAAATAAAATATTGCAGCAAATGAAAGAGTCATTTCAGGCGCTCTCTTTTAATACTTTAAAAGAACAAACAAAAATAGGTGAGCAAACACTGGAAGAAAAGAAAAAACTAATTGACCAGCAACTTGATTTAATGAGACAGGAATTAAATAAAATCCAAACATATATTTTAAGTTTTGATAAAGATGCAAAATCAAACTTTGAATCACTTATAAAACAACTACAGATGAATGTTGAAATAACATCAAGATTACAGGAAACTACAAGTCAGTTAAAAGAAGTTTTAAAAAGTCCAAAGGCGCGTGGTCAATGGGGCGAGAGGATGGCAGAAGATATTTTAAATCTTGCGGGATTTGTTGAAAATATAAATTATATAAAACAAAAAGCAGCTAGCACTGGTAAAAAGCCGGATTTTACTTTTATATTGCCTAAAGGCAAAAAAGTGAATATGGATGTGAAATTTCCATTTGATAATTATTTATCATATATAGAAACAAAATCAGAAACAGAAAAAGAAATTTATAAGAAGAAATTTTTATCAGATGTTCGTGATAGGATTAAAGAGATAACCACCAGAGATTATATAAATCCTGATGATAACACCGTTAATTATGTTATTTTATTTATCCCTAACGAACAGATATATGCTTTTATCAATGAAACTGATAATAAAATAATTGATGATGCATTGGAAAAAAAAGTTATATTATGCTCTCCGTTTACTCTTTATGCAATTTTAGCTGTTATAAGGCAAGCTATTGAAAATTTTTCATTGGAGCAAGCAGCCACAGATATTTTAAATTTAATGAAGCAATTCTATAAGCAATGGGATATGTTTGTGAATTCTTTTGATGCGCTTGGAAAATCAATAGATGATGTAAATAAAAAATATAATGAACTTATAACAACAAGAAAAAATCAACTTGAAAAACCATTAAAAGAAATAGATAACCTGTGCAAACAAAAGTCTATAGAGACATCCGATAAAAAATTATTAGAATAAACTATATGAAAATAAAAATCCCAGTTTTTTTATTTTTGTTTTTTCGTATTTATACAATTTTGACTTTTGTTTTTTTTATATTTTTATTTAATCCAATAAGAAATCAGATGGAATTTTTTATTTTGTTTAAAGAATCTCTATGTAAATGGGATTGTTGGTTATATACTAAAATAGTAGAAAGTTGGTATGGCCAACCATGGTATTGTGCTTTTTTTCCTATGTTCCCTTTAATAGTTAAATATCTAAAATTTTTGTTTGGCGGAGATATTTTTTATACTGCTTTTATTTTGTCTAATATTTTTTGTCTTGTGGCAGTTATTTTTTTATATAATCTTACATATTTGATTTATTCAGAAAAAGTTGCTTTATATACTATTGTTTTTTTCATGGCATCGCCGACAGCTTTATTTTACTCAACTTTTTATACTGAATCGCTATTTTTAATGCTTGTGACTTTATTTTTTCTATTACTTTACTATAAAAAATGGTTTTATGCTGCTTTAGTTACTGGATTTGCAACAGCCACAAGAAATGTTGGTATTTTTCTTTCTTTCATACTTGTATTTGAATATTTTAGAAATAAAAAATGGATTATAAAATTAGGTGATTATAAAATAATTTTTTATTTTATATTATCTTTAACAGGAATTATAAGCTTTATGATATTTTTAAAGATAAAATATGGTGACTTTTTTTATTTTGTGAAGGCCACCCAAAACTGGCCAGAAAGAAATGGTATAACTTTTCCATTCTGGGATTTTTTTAAGTGGCTTAAAAATATAACTGTTACATTTCAATTCAAAATAACACATGATAGAAATAATCTAAGTTTCTTATATATTTTAGCAACTTTATTACTTGTTATATGGGGAATTAAAAAAATCAGATTAGAGCATGCAATTTTTTTGCTACTTGTTCTTTTTATAATATCGGTGCAGCCGAGAATTATTTCATGTTCACGCTATTTAAGTAGTGCATTTCCTGTATGGAATTTACTTGCTTTGTTTGTAGTGGACAATAAAAGGGGAAAATTATTATATAAAATTATTCTTTTTGTTATGTTATTTTGGCAATTTTATATTAATTATAGATGGATTAACACATATTGGGTGGACTGAACTACTAAATTAGAAATTGAAAATTTGTAATTTATAGTGCTCTGCCAGAAAATTGTTTAAATTAAATTTCTGGCGGAAAGGGCGGGGTTCGAACCCGCGGGCCCAGTCAACCCGGACCAACTGCTTAGCAGGCAGCTGCCTTCGACCACTCGGCCACCTTTCCGTAAACTAAAAAAAAATAGAAATTAGGAATTAAACCAAGGTTTGATCATAAATTGAATTTAACATAGATAACCTTTATCAAATGTCGAATATCAAATTTCAATTACTCTATTTATATATAAATTTATGGCGGAGGGCGCAGGATTCGAACCCGCATGGGCGTGAGCCCATCTGATTTCAAGTCAGACGCCTTACCAGTTAGGACTAGCCCTCCGTTTTTCAAGTGCTAAATGCCGTGTGCAAAGTGCCAAATAAATAATATAGTTATTATAATTTTATGTTTTTAACATTTGCCATTTGCCATATGACACATGGCATTTGTTTTTATTCGTCCCATCCAACCAGAATTCCAATTGCAACGGTTATATATCCCCCAATTATCAATATGGGTGCAACAGCTCCAGCCCAGTTTGATGCATCAGGATTTACTTTTGTTAAAACATAGTACCCGAGTATTAGCATTGCAATTGCAATTCCTATTATATATAATCCTGTTCTGTTTTTGCCTTTATTTTCAACTGGTTTATTTTCTGTCATTTTAAATCCTCCAAAAAAATTATAAAGACAGGTTTAAAACCTGCTAATATAAGTAGTAATATACTACTTCTTTTTAATAATGTCAATACCACCCATATATGGGCGTAAAGGTTCTGGGATTATAACTTCCATATTTTCTGTTTGATAATTTTCAATTATTGCAGGTAAAAGGCGTGAAGTTGCAAGCCCAGAACCATTTAATGTGTGGACAAAATTAACTTTATTATTTTTATCTCTGAATTTTATTCTGGCACGTCTTGCCTGGAAGTCCTCAAAATTAGAACATGAAGATGTTTCCCAGTATCTCTCAGCTCCTGGATGCCATACCTCTATATCATATGTTTTGGATGAGGCAAAGCTCATATCACCTGAGCATAGCAAGACAACCCTGTAATGCAGGTTTAATTTTTGTAAGATAGATTCAGCGTTATTTACTAATTTTTCAAGTTCTTCATAGGATGTATCTGGATGAACAAATTTTACCAACTCAACTTTATTGAATTGATGCATCCTGACAATACCTTTTATATCTTTACTATAAGCACCTGCTTCTTTTCTAAAACACGGAGTGTATGCGGTATAATATATTGGCAAATCTTTTTCTTTTAAAATTTCATCTTTGTGTATGTTGGTTACAGGGACTTCTGCAGTTGGTATTAGGAAAAAATCAGGATCTTTTGTTTCAAAAAGGTCATTTTCAAATTTTGGTAATTGACCTGTATTTGTCATTGAGTCACGATTTACAAGTATTGGAGGAAATACCTCAGTGTAACCATTTTCTTTTGTTTGGATATCAAGCATAAAATTAATAAGAGCACGTTCAAGCTGAGCTCCTAAACCTTTATAAAGTGTAAACCTGGTTCCTGTTATTTTTGCAGCTCGCTCATTATCTAGAATATCTAAGTATTCTGCAATTTCCCAATGCGGTTTTGGCTTGAATTTGAATTGTGGCTTTTCGCCCCATTTACGTATTTCTATATTTGCGGTTTCATCTTTTCCCACAGGAACAGATTCATGTGGTATATTAGGGATATATAATAATTTTGAATTTAAATTACTTTCTATCTGCTGTAAATCAGCATCTAATTGTTTTATTTTATTTGTAACTTCTTTCATTTCAGTGATTATTTTTGTTGTATCTTTTCCTTCTTTTTTCATCTTGGCAATCTCATCAGAAACTTTATTGTTTTTGGCCTTTAATTGTTCTACTTCTGCAATTAATGCTCTTCTTTTTTTATCAATTTCTAGTATTTCGTCAATAATTTCAGGAGATACACCTTTCTTTTTTATACCATCTTTAACTAACTGTGGATTGTCTCTTATTTTTTTAATATCAAGCATTATAATCACCTTTTCATGGAGTGGGGGTTGCTGTTACAGTAACTGTTGGTGTGGGTTTTTCGTTATAAATATTATTTGCAACAGTTAATGTTTCGCCTGTCTGTTTGCAAGAGAAATAAAATAATAAATGTAAAAGAATAAAAACAAAATAAATAAAATTTTTCATTTTTCACCTTTAAAAATTTTTTAAAGCTATTAATTTAATACCTGAATACTCAGGAAGTAATTTTATGGCAATATTTTTTTCTTTAAGTGTAGTGGTAAAATCAAAAAAATAATCAGCTATGAAAAAAAGTCCGCAAGCAGCTGTAGCAATACCTGCTATTCCAATAAAAAGATCCCTTGTTTCATATAATTCTACAAAATTACCAGAATATGTAACTGATACAAAACCTGGTTCATTTGAGCCTGTATTATAAGAGTTACTGAAACTGTATATAGAATCGGTTTTAATGACAGAAGGTCCATTTATTATCTGAGTTGATATAGGATAACCGTTAATATCTTTAAAGGTTATTGATAGTTTAACATTTGTAATATCAGTATTTCCCGTATTTTTTATTGTTCCGGTATAGTTTTCTTCCCATGATGTATTGAAATTTTTTGTCCAAGTAAATGATTGCATAGTGATTTCTGGAAATGAAGTACTTTTGAAAGAAAAGCCCCAGTATGTAAGAAGTGCACCAACACAGGCTAAAGCTGTGCCACCAACTAGCTTAGTTAAATTTTTTTGTTCTGCTTCTATATTTGCTATTAAAATTAAAAAAATTAAAGAAATTATTACAGATTTTCTCATCAATTTCTCCTTTTTAGTTGAAATTATTATAAAGTAAACATAAAAAATTTCAAGGTAAATTATTATGATACAAGATTTTTTTATATTTTATAGGATATTTTAAAAAATATATAATTTCATAAATGTTGACTGATAATATTTTTTTTAATATTATTATTATCTAAAAGGAGAGGATGTTATGGCAATAATGGAAATAAGCATAATTCCTATAGGAACAAAAACAACTTCTGTTAGTAAATATGTTGCTTCTGCTGTTAAAATAATAAAGCATCATGGTTTAAAATACAAACTCTGTCCAATGGGGACAATAATAGAGGGTGATATTGAACAATTATTCAATATAGCAGAAGTGATGCATGAATCAGTATTTAGAGAAGGTGCTACAAGAGTGGTAACAAATATTAAAATAGATGATAGACGTGATAAGAAATCATCAATGGAACAAAAGATAAAATCAGTAATAAAGAAAATATGAAAGGAATAGAATATGAAAAAAAATATATTGTTTATTGTTGTTTTTATTTTTAAGCTTCAAATATTTTCTCTGAATTTAATATAGGAGTATGGGGTGGCTGGACATCTGTTGCAATGAAAGATGTAAATGAAAATTACTTTGAAAAACTGGTTGATTGGGTTGAGTCAGTTTATACATTGCTTGGTGGTTCAGCAAAGAGTTGTGTAAACAAAATTAACAACGGTTATATAATGGGTATAGATTTGTTATATTCGCCTTTTTCATTTTTATCACTGGGTATAAGAACAGGATTTTTAGGTGCTGGCGGTTCTTTTAAAACAACTGGAGAGATATTTTCAACTCCAGTTATAACAGAAGGCAATTTAGATGTTACTTTAATACCTTTACTTGTAGGGTTGACATCGCAGTTTAAAATACCTAGTAGTTCATTTATATTTGGAACAGGAGTGTTTGTTGGATTTTCTTTTGCCTGAACAGAAATGAAATATAATATTAATTATACTTATGCAAATAATTCTGGAATGGTTAAAACATCAGGAGTGGATTTATTTGTGGATATATCAGGTAAAATATTATATGAACCTGTATCATTTTTAGCTCTTGGTCTGCAAACAGGTTATAGAATTGCAAATGTGAAGGAAATGAAAGTTACGGAATCAAATATAACAAATATAAAAAAGGATGATACATTGAAGGATGCAGATGATAATATTATTGAATTTGATTACAGCGGTTTTTTAATTCAGGGGTTGATTCTGTTTAGTTTTTAATACAGAAGATTTTCTGGGAACCATATTTAAAATTAATAAAAAATGTAAGTATTGTTATTTTAAGTAAATTATTATGATATTTTCTTGCTTTATGGAGAAAGAAAGAATGGTGGAATGAAAAGTGGTTGA
>JAOAIN010000235.1 GCA_026414685.1 Candidatus Goldiibacteriota bacterium | reverse complement strand
TTTTTGACCTGCTTTTACATAATCTCCTTTTTTTACAAAAATATTTCTTTTCCTTTCTTCCTCTGAAATATAACCACCAATTTCAAAATGATAATCAAGATACACCCGCGCTGAAACCTGTATAACTATTCTATAATTATTCCCAGGAAGCCCATTGCCTGTATCATATTCAATTTCAGTTACAACACCATCACCGCAGCTATAAAATGGAGCCAAGGTTGATTTCATTCCAAAATCAAAACCAACATGGTTGGCAGAACGCGTTGCATCATAAACAACATATCCATATGGCTGCATCCAATTTACATCTGCTTCATGGACAGGCAAAAAATCAAGTTTTGGTATTTTAGGATTAAATTTTGGATCTATTAAATACGGATTTTTGCATGAAATAAACAAAAAAAATATAAATAAAATAAAATTTTTAAAATCCATATCCAACTCCGATTTCAAATCTCAATTTAAATATACTATATTCATAGTCCGTGACAATAATATTGTTTAATCCTATTTCAAATAAAATTTCCCAGATTTTAAATTCAATACCAATCCCATTTTTATTAAATAAACCATCCGAATAAAAAGAAGTATCGGCAAAAACAAAAAATAACCAGTAATATAGTTTTAAATAAACATCCGGAGAAAAAGAAGATATGCCATATGAAGTAGTAAAGCTAATACCAGGTCCTGCTTTTAAATAAAAATTGGTTCTATCTCCAAATAATAAATTGCATCGGACTCCTAATCTATTTGTCACGCCCCAGAAAATATTGTCAAAACTTTCCTGGGTAAATGCAAATAAACAATTGAAATGACATTTTTCACATCGGTGATAATTTTCAACTGTAATTTCACGCGATGAAAAGAAATATTGCAAATCAGAAATAGAAAATCTCAAAAAAATATTAAAATCAGATGCAATAAGTGTTGAATGTAAAAAACATAAATAATAAAAAAAAATTAAAATTTGAAATATTTTAAAAAAAGATTGTTTATGTCTATGTAATATATGTTTCACTCTTAGCATAGTGTATATTTAATATTTATTAAAAGTATTTAATCTCATTTAAATTTAAAACTTGTCTGTATCTTAAGTGTGTTTGTAAGCCTTTCAAATGCAAATGCAGCGTCAAGATTCATGGAAAGTTCATTTTTGGGGCCAAAAACAAACCTTCCTATACCAAGACCTAAACTATATTCTCTATATGCTTCAATTGTTAATTCCTGCATAAGCCCTACTCTTAAATCAATATAATCAAAAAGAGTTAGTTCTCCACCAAGACGCAGAGTATCTAAATCATTAAGTGCTATTGCAACCAAGACATTTTTCATTTTATAACTAAAACCAATTGATGATGTGAGCGGAACTCCCTCTATTGTTGATTCATCGCTATGAATGGTATCCCATTTTATATATGAAAATCCGTCTTTTATCATTACTCCAAATTTAATATTCATAGGTAACTCCCACAAAAATCCAAAATCCATACCAATACCCCAGGCACTACCACCAACTTTATTAGGGTCGTCGCTTTGATTATATCCAAAATTTGCAAAATGAAATTTTAAATTTGTCCCTATATTTATTCCACTAATAATTTGTCCAAGTATCCAATTTAAATTTTCTGAATAAGAAAACAAATAGGTCTGTTCAAGCAGCACTGGATCACCTGATATTATCATACCAAGGCCAGCGCCTCTTTGCTTATTAAATGGCCAGATAAATGCAAAATAATTATATGGAACTAAAAATTTTTGTTTAGTATACATAAAAGTTATATCTTTATACTCTGACGTTGCAAGTCCAGCTGGATTATAAAAAAGTCCACTTGCATCATCAGCTACAGCTACATAAGCCCCAGCTAAAGCTGATGGACGTGAAAGTCCAATGTCCGCAAATGCACCAGGAATACCATTGTATACTGGCTCTGCAGAATATATGAAATTTGAAATCAATAATATTATTACTGACAAAATTAAAATTTTTCTCATCATTACCTCCTAAAAATATTTTATATTTTTTCAAAATTTGTTCTATTTTTTATTTAAAGAATAAAAAGCATCTTTTTATATATGGTTCAAGATGATTCATTATAAACTTACCATGACCTATTTTCTATTTTCAAATATTCCCTTTAGACAGGTTTTAAACTTGTCTTTAAAATAACTATTATTTTACCATTACAACAGGATACAAAAATTGCTTTTTCCCACCTGTATCTTCTATTTCAATTTGAACTATATATCTACCATTCTTTGCCATTTTACCGCGCAAATCTTTACCATCCCATATTTCAGTATAATCATTACCTACCTTTCTCATCACACCTTCTATAATTGTTGCAATCAGTTTACCTGTCATGTTATATATTTTAATTGTTGTTTTTACAGAACCAGCTTCTTGAGAATTTAAAGAATAATTAATTTTAAGTCCACCTAGCGCAGGTGAAAAAGGATTAGGATGTAAATTAGCATATTCAAAACCCAATTCTTTTAATATAGAAATAACTGCGAATTCAGAAAAATGTGAAACATTTGCTTTTATCACACCACCAGAAACAACACCACCTATGGAATCCCACTTTAAAGCAGATGAATTCCACACCCCTATAGCAACATCAGAAGAACCCACCCCTGATAATGGTAATGATATAGTCACAGGTGTATCAAAATTAAATCCATCTGTTAATCTAAAAATATCTCCAATCACACGTACATTAGAAACCGATTGTCTCGCTGCTGTCGGTGGGTATCTGAAAAGTGTAATTCTATCTATTGTATTTACAATACTTGCAGCATTTGCAGGAATATTTAAAGAGAATCCCCTATAATCCCGCACATTTAAAGCACCATAGCTCTTATTTAAGCGTTGATAAACCGAAACCGTCTTACTGCCTGAAAGCCCTAAAGTGCTTGCAATTACCCTCACTTCACCTATATAATCAGTTGTGGGTGTTAAAACTCCTGCAGAACTTATATTACCTGCTTGTGGCGGGTCAAGAGTCCATGTGAAATTTGTATAAATAACTTTTCCACTACCATCAATATATGTTGCATTAAATTTATATGGTCCACCTATGTTTTCATTATATACAATGAAACCACCATCGCTTACTATTATTTCTCCGCCCTGCGCCTGCTTGACTACAAAATTGGCATTTTTTGTCTCACCAACTGCAACAGTAACATATATCTGGTTAGGGGTGGATGAACATCCTAATTTATATGCTTTCACAATATAACTACCAGGAGCTAAATTTTTAGAATAAGTTCCAGAAGGTCCCGTTGTGGTTGTGTATATAGGTGTTGTAGGATTTATCTGCTCATATATTTCAACTGTTACACCAGATACAGGATTAACTCCATCAGTAATTAAACCATTTATTGTGCTTGTTGTAGAAGCGACAGACATTGAGTATGTTTTTGAAACAGTCATATTATTCATAAGTATAGTAGTATCATATATAGTGTTATATCCAACTTTAGTTAAAGTAACATTATAACCACCTGCTTTCATACCTGTGATTGTTACCCCACCATAAGTATCAGTAAAACCAAGTGCAGTATAACCCGATGTTGCTGCTTGATTTCCTTCTATATAAACTGATACACCAGATAATGGATTAACGCCATCATCCACATAAACATATAAATTCGCATTATCAGGTGTGACACTTGGGCTCATGATAAAATCAATACCTGAAACCGTTTGTCCACCACCGCTAAAATTAACAATCTGTGAGCCGCTTGAATTATATCCAGACATAATTGCATTCACGGTCCATGTTCCTGAACCAACACTTAGTATGTAATTACCAAGCCAGTCAGTATATGTTTCTATTGGCGAGCCCGCACTTGGAACAGCACGGACTAAAACATTTTGCATCCCTATGCCGAGATTGTTTTTAACATTACCTTGTATCTGATTTGCTTGATATGACATAGTAAAATCACGAAGAGCGTTTTGCCCACCAGAAAGTGTTATATATGATGCAGGTGGAGAAATAAATCCAGCCTTTGAAACATTAATAACCCATGAACCATCTGGTAAATTTATAGTATAATTGCCTGATGAATTGGTATATGTAATATAAAAATTAGTTGGGTTTCCATTCTCACTTACTTTTACTTCTGCACCATTGATACCCTGACCTAAATCATTTGTAACTTTACCAGATAAAGTATTTACATTTTTAATAAGTATTATTGGAGATGGTAGGCCAAAATCAAATTCTCCTGGTGATATACTTGCTGTAACTGTTGCTGTCTTATAACCTGATTTTGATGCAATTATAAGCCAATCACCATTTGTCCTGCCTGCAGAAAAAGAAAAGGTTCCATTTGTTTGACTAATAGTTGATGCAGTAACTGTTGTGCCTGTAAAAATTGCATTAATCTGCGCTCCTGATACAGGGGCTCCAATATTATCCTGCACAATACCGCTTATATTATACAAACTCCTAACAAGAGTGAATTCCTGATTTAAAGGACCTGGTAAAGTTGCAGTAAAAGAAAATAAACTACTGTCAAAACCTTCTTTTTTAACAGTCATATTATATATTCCTGCTGGAACTTCATAATAATACCAGCCACTATTATTAGTAACCATTGGATAACTATTTAATTTAACACCTGTTGTTGTTTCAACAAAAACAATGGCGCCTGGCACATGTGTATTTCCTAAAACATCTTCTTCTACAAAATGAAATTCCAGTTCAACATCTGTTGGATTTTCATAATAAAAATTTCTAACTTCACTCTTTTTTCCTTTTCCTGTTGCATCAAGAGCAATAACATACCAGGAATATTTATTAGTGTTAAATGCTATATTGGCAGGTATCGTAATATTAGTTGCTGTTGTATATTCGCTCCACACAGGCACTTCTAAATAACCATTTGCTCCAATACCACCAACTTCTATTCTTTTTAATACTACTTTATAATTATTAGCACCACTTGCTGCTTGCCAAGATAAAACAACACTGGCAGGATATGTTATAGATGCTCCATTTGCAGGAGAAAGAAGTACTGGTGCACTACAGGAAGCAACAGGACTTACTCTGAATAAACGATATGTAACAATATCATTTGAATTCATGGAAGGTGTTCCTGAATAATTTTTCATCACAAGCCATGCATAAGTAAACCCCTGCATAAGTGGCGGTGGATTTAAGTTATTATAATATCCAGAAGGATCAGGCGTGCCATATTCTATACTTGTCTGATTTGTTATTGCACCCCAGATAACATTAGCAGTTATTGTAAGTCCACTGCCTGTCTGTATTACTGGTTCACCATCGCAAACAAGTATGGAATAATAAGGAACATTAGGTAATTGTTGCCATACAAATGTAGGAGTCAAATCATTTAAAAGTTCATTTGGCGCAGGAGATATATAAGAAACATTATTAACCACATCAATAAACAATTTAAATTCTGATGACCATGAACCATCTGCATTATTTGATACACGACAATAATAAACGCCACCAGTCATACCCTCTGCCTGTGGTGTAAAAGTAACCTCTCCTGGAGCATCTTGAGAAATTGTACCTGTATAATTATTATGCGAATATCCATAAAGTAAAGTCCCACTGGGAATAGGTGTGCCTGAACCATTGTCCCATTTTATTATTACATTGCTGTTTACTTCCAATAAATGCTTTGGATACGATGTAACTCTGGGAACAGTAGCAGCATAAATAATGCCACTGGTTATAACACCCAAAAGAATAACATTCATGATTAAAATTATTTTTTTCATATATCCTCCTGAACTACTTTTAATTTTTTATAACCAAATTTTTAAATCGCATAATTTAAAATGTTATAGTTAATGCCATTTTTAAAATTGGCATCGGTAATGCAAATAATACATACTCAGTTCTTACATTCTGGCCAAATGGAATACCACCACCAATTGAAAAAAGCGGAATAACAAGCCATGTATCTGAAGATTTTACTTCATTTTTTATTTTATCAACAGTTTCATAACCAAAATGTGAAAGTATTACGCCACCCCCAAACTGAAACCATTCAAAATTAAATCCTATCCTAAAAATATCTCTAAAATCCAAAAATCCATAACCATATATTTTATCTGTCTCATATTTTATATCAAATGGTTCAAAATATCTTATATAATTAAAAGATAATACAGGCCCTGGTTTCCATGCAAGTATAACTCTCATATAAGAAGGTATTTTTATTTTTAAATCTCCATTGATATTTTCTACTGGATATTCCTCTGTTTCCGTCATACCTGATAGAAAATCACTTATTATATCTCCACTATCTCGTGGCAAAGTCCTATAAATACCATTTACCTTGCCTGCAAATTTAAGTTCCGGTTGTATTGAAAGATCCAAAGCAAATTCAGCAACATCATTGGGAGCATGAATTGTTGTTCCCAATCTTAAAGCCCATCTTTGACAGTATAATTCACCTGCTATTTCCTGTCTTAAACTATTGTTTTCATTTGTATTGTATTCAAGAGTCGTAGAAGATAAAGTTCCTAATGCATTGATATCTCCATTGCCAATTAATATAAATCTTGAATCAATATATTCAAGTGCAGTACCTATGCCCCAAAATTTATTAAGTTGTCTTCCTAAGCCAACAGAAGTGACAACATTTTTTATTTTAAAATTAATATTGCCATCAATATTTGCACGCAGCGCCATATTAAACCCAGGGTCATCTGTATCTGTTATGTTTACAAGCGTTCCAAGACCATTTAAAAGAAGATTTACTTCTGTTGAAAAACGTTCTTCCCTTGCAAT
>JAOAIN010000227.1 GCA_026414685.1 Candidatus Goldiibacteriota bacterium | reverse complement strand
ATATAGTTACAGATATAATAAGACAAAAAATATTAAAAAGCGCTGGTTTAAATGATATTGAAATTTTTGAAGTAATAGAGAATTCAAAAGAAATTATAAAAAAGATATTGAAAAATAAATAATCTAATTAAAGATATTTGTGGATAATTTTTTAATTTTTGATATTATTATAAAAGAACCCAATGTAAATTTATAAAAAAACTTTAGGAGGAGATTATGAAAAAAGTAATAATTTTTATCTTTATATTTTTCACATTAAATTTTTGTAATTTGTTTTCTCAAAGAGTTGCTGTTGAATATTGGATTATCCATCCACGTGGTGGAATTGCTTATCCACTTGGTGATATGGCTAATTATGTTAATATGGGATATAATTACGGTTTATCGGTTAGAAAGGGTTTTGATGCAGAGATATCCATAGGCGGTGGTATTTCAATAGTTAATATGGCGTACAAAGCAAATGACGCTCCTTCTCCTTTTAATTCAACAGTATTAGATGTAGAAGTTGTATATGCTCCATATCTACCCGATTTTTTTATATGGCCCTATGGAAAATTAGCTCTAGGTATGTTTATGACAACTTTTGTTTTTGCAGAACCAACAGGAGTACCTGGGCAATATATTTCTAAGACAAAAAATGATAATGCATTTGGTGTTATTCTTGGTGGGGGATTGAATTATCCGATTAATAATTTATTTGCAGCAAATATTGAAATACTTTATAATCAGGTATCTTTGCAGGGTGGTTTAGGTGATAATTATCAATTTTTTACATTTAACGCTGGCATAGTTGCATCTTTAAAATAAAGATTGGAGGAAATATCAGATGGAGAAAAAGATAAAACATAAAGAGGTGAAAAAACTTATAAAAACAAATGAATTTGAGGAGATGATTAAAAGATTGCAAGAGTCATTTAAAAAGCAACGGGATAATTTTATTATAATAGTTATAGTTACAATTATTCTAATAGCTGGTATTATTTTTTATATAAATAACAAAAAAATAACAGAAGAAAAAGCTGAAAAAATTCTTTCGCGGGCTAATTTTATGTTAACACGACCTGTTGTGGATTCAAAAGATGCCAGTATGTATGGAATGTTTAAATCAAAAGAAGAAAAATATGAAAAAGCAATTTCTGCCTATCAGGAAATAATTCAAACTTATAGAAGTTCAAAGGTGTTACCTTTTGCATATCTTGGTGTTGCGGATGCTTATTTTAATATAGAAAAATATAAAGAAGCACTTGAATATTATAATACTTTTATTGATAAATTTCCAAAGCATAACATGTTTGCTGAAGCATTGTTTGGGAGAGCAATTACCTATTATCAACTTAGTCAATATAAAGAGGCATTGGCAGATTTTAAATTGATTTTAGAAAAATATCCTCAAACATATAATATACAAGATATCAAAATAAAAAAAGCACAATGTCATTTAAAATTAAATGAAAAAAACGAAGCAAAGTCAATTTTACAAAACATAAAACCAGATGATGGTGCATATTGGTATGGTCTTGCACAAAACATCTTGGAGGGGCTTAAATAGAGAGATGAACATTATAGGAGTAATAGGAGGAAGCCAGGTCAATAAAAGATTTTATGAATATGCCAGAATAGTTGGATTTGAAATAGCAAAACGTAAAGATGCAATTGTCTGTGGAGGACTTTCGGGTGTGATGGAGGCTGCGTGTAAAGGAGCAAAAGAAGCAGGTGGTATTACGATTGGGATACTACCTTCTTCTTTTTCTTCTGATGCCAATAGATATGTGGATATTGCAATTCCTACTGGTATGGGCGATGCAAGAAATGTAATAATAGTAAATACTGCAGTTGGTTTTATTGTGGTTGATGGAAAAGAAGGAACATTATCTGAACTCGCTTTTGCTATAAAAAGAAAAAAACCAATTGTTGGAATTAGCACTTATAATTTACCTGGAATTATAAAAGAGGATAATCCAGTAAAGGCAGTAAATAAATTATATAAACTTTTAGGAGAAAAATGAGATATTTTTTCTTTATTTTATTTTATTTTTTCTTTATAAGTCTGTCTTTTTCAGAAATCATTCTTAACGTCTGGAATATGCCGATAGAAGCAGATAGACTACAAAGACAGGTATGGGATGAAGAGGTAAAACAATTTGAGCAGACTTATAATACCATAAAAATAAAAGGCATAGCCCGTGAATACAAACCACAGGAATTTGTAAGTGTTATGGCAAGTGGCAAAGGACCTGATATAGTAAGAATACCAATAGCT
>JAOAIN010000071.1 GCA_026414685.1 Candidatus Goldiibacteriota bacterium | reverse complement strand
TGGTGTGGTTGAAAAAAGTGGAACATGGTTTACATATAATGGCGTTAAACTCGGTCAGGGCAGGGAAGCAGCAATTAAATACCTGACGGATAATCCCAAAATACTTGAAGAAATAGAACAAAAAACAAGGGATAAATATTTCGGCAAGGAAAAGGCAGAAGAAAAGGAAAATAAGGAAGAGAAAAAAGCAAATGTGGTGAATGCAAAGGATATAAAGCCAAAAGTAGTAAACCAGTAAAAAATATATATTTTTTAATGTTAGGGGCAATTTATTAATTGCCCCTGCATTTAAATAATATTTTAATATCTTTATTAAACAATCTGCAACTTGGTAAAGGGGTTTTGTATTATTAAAGCATAATAAAAATCCTTTCTTTTGCAACTTTTATGATTTACATCCGTTATATAAATGATAGTAAAGGAGATTTATTATGAAAATAAAATTTTATTTAACTATGTTTATTACCTATTTGGTTTTGTTTTTTATCCTTTCAGGTGGATGCATTAAAAAAAGAAATCCAATATCCCCGTCTTCCCCAACACAAACACCAACACCTGTTTATTCAGAAACCGTGAGCATGAGTCGCACTGGTGGTGTTCCGATATCTTCTTTTGCATTTGGCAACAATTATTTCAACTGGGTTGATTGGAATAACAATGGTATGGTTGCACTCATAGGAAGCGAAGAGCCGGCAAAAGCTTTGTCCCTTAATTTTTTAAACGGAGCAAATAATCAGAGCGATGCCAATGCCCCGCAATTATTTAACTTTGAACAAATGGACAAGTTTATAGAATACAGCCGTACAATCGGTGCAGAGCCACTCATGATTGTGCCTGTATATGGAAATTATATAAATGGTGGACCAACTTCGGCACAGATGGCAGCAGACATTGTTACGTATATAAACGGTACCAAAGGATACGGCGTAAAATACTGGACAATTGGTTTTGAAGTGGATATATATGACCAATTTTTCGGAACAACAAATCTCCCTGTTAAAACCGCTGCAGAATACGCTGCTCTTTATAAATCCTATGCCCAGGCAATGATAGCAGCCAATGCCGCAACAGGTAGCGGCATTGAAATAAAATTCGTAGCGCCTGAACTTGGCTGGAGATATCTATCAGGCAATGATTGGCTTACACCAATACTTGATGAATGTAAAGATTATATTGACATTGTCAGTATCCATGCCTATGGATTTGCTGCACATGAACTTACAGAAGAAAAAGTATTAAACAGTGCAAATGGATTTCGGTGGCTTATAGATGATGTAAGGAATCGTATGATTGGACATGCACGGCCAGGCACACCGCTGGCTGTTACACAGGCAAATGTGTGCTATGATTGGGATCCCAAAAAATACACAACAGAAACCCGCAGAGTAGGTCCAGGAACTTTTTATGCTGCAATCTGGGATGCTGATCGCATCGGAGTCGCACTTGAAAAAGGTCTATGGAACCATTCATTCTGGGATTTAGCAGAAACCATTCAGTCAATAGAGGGAAATTACGGTGTCTTTGGATGCATATGGACAAATCCGTCCAATTACACTTATACACTCAACCCGGAATATTATGCCCAGCAAATGGTAAATACAAATTTCAGCGGCAATGCCATTATACCCACAGGAGTCCCATCCAAAATGTCAGTATATGCAAGTTATGACTCAGGCAAAGCTCGCACAGCCATACTTGTTATTAATAAAGATTCTGTAGAAAGAACCATAACCTTTACAATTGATAATCTTAAACCCCGCACAGTTACATTTTATCCCATGTCAATCAATATTGTAAAAATCCCGGACAATAACTCGGCTGATTACAGTGTGCTGGAATATACTAAACAGATGGCAGATGCCAAACTACCACCAACTGAAAGGTGAGTATTTAATAATATTGAAACCATCTTATCCCTGAATAATCTATTTTCTTTTTAACATTTATCCTTTTATAATCAAAATATACCTCTGTACCTGTCTTTCTCATATTAAAACATATCTGATTAAATTTGCATTGAATAATAATTGATAATATATTAAAATATTAAACCGGTTTAGAAATCGATTTAGTAAAAAGGAGGAATTAAATGTTAAATAGAAAAACTTCCATGCTTAAAACAATTATTATTAACATTATTTTATTTCTATTCATTGTTTTCAATTTACCTGCACAACCACAGAAAAAAAATATATTATACCTGGATGCTAATCTTCCATTTGAAAAACGAGTTGAAAATCTGATATCGCTAATGACAATAGATGAAAAAATTTCTCAGATGGGAAATGAATCGCCTGCAATACCACGGCTTAAAATCAAAGCATATAACTGGTGGAATGAAGCATTGCATGGTGTAATGACAGGTGAAGCACGTGTAACTGTTTTTCCACAGGCAATAGGACTTGCATCCACCTGGGATCCGGATTTGATATTTAAAATTGCATCTACAATTTCTGATGAAGCGCGAGCTTGTAATAATTTGACAGGCAAAGGTTTAACTTATTGGAGCCCTGTTATTAATATTGCACGTGATCCAAGATGGGGAAGAACACAAGAATGTTATGGCGAAGACCCTTATCTTACATCACGCATTGGCATTGCTTTTATAAAGGGTATGCAAGGAGATGATCCTAAATATTTTAAAACCATTGCAACGCCAAAACACTATGCTCTTAACAATACTGAATATAACCGTATGTATACGTCAGCAAATATTGATGATAGGATTTTATACGAATATTATCTGCCACATTTTAAAGCATGTATACAGGAAGGCAAAGCATATTCTATTATGTGTGCATATAATGCACTAAATAATATTCCTTGCTGTGCAAATAAAAGGTTACTAACAGATATCCTGCGTAATGAATGGGGATTTGATGGATTTGTGGTTTCTGACTGCGGAGCCATAGGAAATATTTTATGGACACACCATTATGTAAAAACTTTACCAGAAGCAGCTGCTACTGCTTTGCTTGCCGGTACTGATTTAAATTGTGGCGATACTTATCAAAAATATCTAAAAGAAGCTTTGGAAAAAAATTTAATAACAGAAAAAGATATTGATAAGGCGCTGAAACGATTGTTCATGGCGCGGTTTAAACTCGGTGAATTTGACCCGGAAAAAAAAGTGCCATATTCACAAATACGTTTTTCAGACCAAGGAGAAACTATAAAATCTTCCTTTTTATTTACATCTGAAAAAAACAAAAATGGCTTAACAGCAGAATATTATAATGGAACTGATTTTGAAGAAAAAGTTATTACAAAAATAGACAGTAATATTGCATATAACTGGGCAGATGGCTCACCTTCTAAAAAAATAAATAATGACAACTTCAGTGTAAGATGGAGTGGCTTTATAAAACCTGACAAAACCGGGACATATACCTTTTTAACATATACAGATGATGGTGTGAGATTATGGATAGATAATAAATTATTGATAGATGACTGGACCATACATCCACCTAAATTAAATGAAGGGACAATTGAATTGAATGCTGGAAAAATATATTCTTTAAAAATGGAATACTATGAATCAGGTGGCGGCGCTGTATGCCATTTAAAATGGAAAACTCCCGGGAAAAATAACAATATAAATAACACAGTGGATTATAATAAAAACCGCGAATTATCACGTCTTGCTGCAGAAAAATCAATAGTACTTCTTAAAAATGATAAAAATCTTTTACCCATTGATAAGAAAAAAATAAAAAAGATAGCACTCATTGGTCCAATGGCAGACATATGCCAAATTGGAAATTATTCTGGAACTCCGTATAAGCCAGTATCATTACTGGATGGATTAAAAAATAAAATATCTCAGGAAAATAATATTGAAATAAAATTCTCCAAGGGATGTGAATTATTATCAGAGATAACAAAACGAGTGAGATTTTCACGTACTTTTGATGAACTTTTTGAAATAAGAAATCCATCAACGAATGATAATACTTTCAAAGCAGAATTTTTTAATAACAAGGAATTTCAGGGTTCTCCTGTTTTAATCCGAAGTGATAAAAGAATATATTTTGACTGGGCAGATAATCCACCGGATAGTAAGGTGAATAACAATGATTATTCAACCCGTTGGACTGCAAAAATTATTCCAAAAAAAACAGGCACATACTGGTTTAAAACAACAACAGATGATGGAGTAAGGTTATTCATAGATAATAAAATATTAATAGATGCATGGGCGGTTCGTCCACCAATGTCAGATATAATTTCTATCAATTTACAGGCAAGCAAAAGTTATGATTTAAAATTAGAATATTTTGAAGCAGGCGGCGGTGCTGTTGCAAAATTAGAATCAGGATTTTATGAAATTTCACCAGAAATTGCACACAATGCAATAGAAACAGCAAAAGAATGTGACATGGTGATATTTGCAGCAGGTATTGATTTAAGTTACGCAGAAGAAGGCAAAGACTTAAAAGATTTAAACCTACCAGAAGAACAGATGGAAATTTTAAAACGAATTTATGATGTAAATAAAAATATAGTTGTAGTTCTTTATAATGGAAATCCACTTACTATAAACTGGATAAAAGAAAATATTCCTGCAATAATAGAAGCATGGTATCCTGGTGATGAAGGTGGAAACGCTGTTGCAGATGTGCTTTTTGGAGATTTTAATCCTTCCGGAAGATTGCCAGTAACATTTTATAAAAGTGTAAATGAACTCCCTGATTTTGATGATTATGATATAAGAAAGGGAAGAACTTATATGTATATGAAAAATGAACCGCTCTTTCCTTTTGGCCATGGTTTAAGTTATACAAAATTTGAATACAGTGATTTAATTATTTCTCCTGCTAAGATAAAACCAGATGATACACTAAAAATAAAATTCAATGTAAAAAATACAGGTCCTTTAGCAGGCGAAGAAGTCGTCCAGGTATATATTAAAAAATCGGTAAAAGATGAAATTATGCCATCAAAAGAATTAAAGCGCTTCAAACGCATATACTTTTTACCCGGTGAGACAAAAGAAATTTCTTTTGATTTGCCTGTATCAGAAATAGTATATTATAATATAAATAGTAAAAATTTTGTCGTTGTGCCAGGTACTATCCAGATATTGGTCGGCGCTTCTTCATCGGATATAAGGTTGTCCGATAATTTTGAGATTGTAAATCAAAATTATTGAAATTAAGTAATTTTGCACAGGAAAATCAGGGAACTGTTCTTAATTTTTTTAGCATAAATATTATATGAGGTGAAATTGTGAAATACAAAAATCCAGTAATACCCGGTTTTTATCCAGACCCGAGTGTATGCAGAGTTGGAGATGATTTTTACCTTGTCACAAGCAGTTTTGAATATTTTCCAGGTGTGCCTATATTTCATAGTAAAGACCTTGTTCACTGGGAACAGATAGGACACTGCTTGACACGCAAAAGCCAGTTACAACTTACAAATGCACAATGTTACTCTGGTATTTTTGCT
>JAOAIN010000159.1 GCA_026414685.1 Candidatus Goldiibacteriota bacterium | reverse complement strand
TGCCATATGCACTGCAGCTGAATCATTGCCTATTACAAAAGAAGAATTTTTTATAAGCGCTGCTGTTTCTTTTATTGATAACTTCCCAACAAGATTTAAAACATTTTTTCCAGATATTAGTTCTGCATCTTTATCATCTTTACCCCCAATTATAATTACCTTAAATCTTTTTGCAATCATCCCAATCAATCTTTTATAATTTTCAATTCCCCAGTCCTTGGATATGTGACCTGATACAGGATGTATAACTATATAATTTTTGATTTTATACTCTTTTAGTATTTTGTTTATTTTATCAGTTGATTTTTTATCTATTGATATGCCAAGTTTTATTTTAAACTTTTTGTCTGGTATTAAATAAGAAAGCAAATTTAAATTTTTATTTATCACGTGAACCCCTTGTTGAATAGGGATTTTTGTATCAACACCAAAACCCATCCCCCCTGCATCATAACCAATTTTCTTTTTTGCATTACACAAAGAAAGCACAAGTGATGTTAATCTATCCTGCCAACGTAGAGCAATTGCAATGTCTGGTTTGAGTTTATTTACAAGAAGCAACAATTTAAAAGCCGAAATCCATCTTTTTATAAAAAAAACTTTTTTATATTTAAGCCATTGCGGGTCTATTACTTTTATATCATCAAAAACACCAAGTAAATCAAGAACTTCTTTACCTAAAGGACTCAATATACCGGTAATATATGCATTTTTAAAATTTTTCCTCAGTTCAAATAAAAAAGGAGATGCTAAAATTGCATCTCCTATGCCGTCTGTTTTAATTACAACAATGTGAAGTTTATTATTTTTCATTTTATTATATTTACTATATCAATTATTCCACCAATTAACAAAAAAATTATTTAACAAATATAAATATTCTAACGACAAATTAAAAATTCTAACTTATCAGATAAGTTATTAATTTTATTTAATCTAAGAATCCTTTTAAATGCTTTGCTCTTGCAGGATGTCTCAATTTGCGCAAAGCCTTTGCCTCTATCTGTCTCACACGTTCTCTTGTTACTTTAAATATTTTGCCAACTTCTTCAAGTGTATGTGGCACACCATCTCCGATACCAAAGCGTAGACGCAGGACTTCTGCCTCTCTTTCTTTTAATGATTTCATTACTTTTTCTATCTGTTCTTTTAAAAGAACATTCACAGCTGCGGATGCAGGAGATATAGCTTCTTTATCCTCAATAAAATCTCCAAGATGAGAATCTTTTTCTTCTCCAATAGGAGTTTCAAGTGATATCGGATGCTGTGAAATTTTTAAAACAGATCTAACCTTATCAACAGACAATCCCATCTTTTTTGCAATTTCTTCTGGTTTTGGCTCCCTTCCATATTGCTGGACAAACATACGTGCAACTTTATTGAGTTTATTTATTGTCTCTATCATATGCACCGGTATTCTTATGGTTCTTGCCTGATCCGCAATTGCCCTTGTTATTGCCTGCCTTATCCACCAAGTGGCATAGGTTGAAAATTTATAACCCCTCTTATATTCAAATCTTTCAACAGCTCGCATTAAACCGATGTTACCTTCCTGAATTAAATCAAGAAAAGAAAGTCCCTTATTTATATATTTTTTTGCTATTGATACAACTAAACGTAAATTTGCAACAACAAGTTCTTTTCTGGTCTTACTAGCCTCAAGCATATTTCTCTTTATGGTATATGCGAGAATTTTTAAATCTTCCTTATTCATACCAGCTGCATTTTCTTCTCTTTTTATTGATTCCCTGTATGATTCAATCTTTGATAAAATTTCATTGACCGTATCAGGATTTAATTTTTTCTTTTTTAAATATTTTTTATACATCTTCTTGTTTTTTCGCAAAATGTTAATTGCCACAAATGACTTTCCAAGTTTACTTTCAAGAGCAGCAATTTCTTTTTCATCTTTATTTATATTATTAACAATATTTATAATCTTTTTTGAAATTATATGGATCTGCTCATTATTTAGTTTTAGCATATTTAAATAATCTAGTTTCTTTTTTCTCAATATCTCCAGTGTTGATTCATATTTTTTCTTTTTATTTGGTGTAATCCCTTTTTTATTAAGCTTCTCTTTTAACTGCTGTATATCCTTTTCCACCTTTTCTGCACGCCTTAAATATTTATTGAATCGCTCAATCAATCTTTTTTCCACTGATGGGGGGATATCACCCTCAAGTTTTGTCTTTATTATGTCAATAATTCTAACATTGCCACTCATTAAATCTCTATTTATCTTTTCAATTTCATCAAAACCTATTTTTGTATCAAAAATTGCATTTTTCACATTTAATTCTGCATTTTCTATCTTTTTCGCGAGACGAACCTCATCCTCTCTTTTTTCAAGAAGTGGAACTTTGCCCATCTCATGTAAATACATCTGAACAGGGTCAGAAGAAAAACCTTCCTCATCAAGCATTTCTGTTTCATCTATCTTTTCCACTCCACCCTTGCCTAGAAGTATTTTATCAATCTTCCCTTCTTCTCTTATTTCTATATCCATTTCATCTATGATGTTGAGCATATTATCAATATCCTCAACAGAAGAAAAATCCTCAGGTAAAGAATCATTTAATTCCTCATAGGTTAAAAAGCCACGCTCTTTCCCTTTTTTAATAAGTTCCTGGACCTCTGGTAAATCTTTTAAATTTTTACTCAATATCGTCACCTCTTTTTTTAATTAATTTTACAAGTTTTTGTTTTTCTTTCAAAAAATTACTAATACTTTCATAGTCATTTATTTTTTCTGCTTCTTCTATTTTACTCTGCAGTAATTTTACTTCTTTACTTAATTTTTCTTTTTCAATTCTGTCAACACAATCATTGATTACCTGTATTATTTTAGTGGTTTTATTCTTGTCTGATTTATATATCTCTTTTTCTTCTTCTGATAATAACTTTGAAATAAGATTTATAATTTCTTCATTTTCTATATAATCAAGCTGAATTTTATTTAAAATATTCTTTTCTTTTGCAATATAATATTTTTCTATACTGGAAAGTATTTCTATAAAAATTTTGTTATTGAATTTTTTATAATCAATATCCGCCATTTTCATTCTATTATATATGTGTTTCAATATTAAATCTTGATTTATACTTCCCAAAGAAATAAGAGCACATTGAACAATTGCCCTCTCCGCCATATCAATTGCTCTTTTCTGGAGTTTTAAATCACCGGTTATATCAGCACCCACATTTTTTTTATTTAAATTTTTATTCTTTTTATTTAAATACTTTTCAACAATTGATGTATCCAACGATAATAATTTCGCAACTTTTTTAACAGAATCATTAATAAGAACAAGATTGTCAACTGATGCAATCAGTTCCACCATCTGATTTAAAATTTTTTCTTTATAATATGTGTTATTTATATCACCTTGTTTTTTATAAAAATCAATTTTATAATCAATAAATGGTATTGATTCATTTATAACTTTTTTCATTGCAGAAATACCATTAACTTTTATAAAATCATCGGGGTCCTTTGCACCATTATAATGCGCTATGAGTATTTCAAGCCCAATTTTAAAACCAATATCTCCTGCCCGTATCGCTGATTTTCTACCTGCCTCATCCATGTCATATAAAATCACTACTTTTGATGTATATCGTTTTAAAATTTTCGCTTGGTCCTCTGTTAATGCTGTGCCCAATGTCGCAACAACATTTTTTATCCCTTCAGAAAACAATCTGATAGCATCCATATAACCTTCAACAAGTACAAGAAACTCTTCTGAATATTTTTTTGCATTATTCAGATTATAAAGGTTTCTGCCTTTCATGAAAACAGGTGTATCTGCCGAATTTATATATTTAGGCAATGAGTCATCAAAAACCCTGCCACCAAATGCAATTGGTTCTGAAAAAATATTAAATATAGGAAAAATAAGTCGTTCTCTAAAATTGTCAATGAATGTATTTTCACTTTCAATTTTTCTACACAACCAGGATTTTAATATAATATCATCAGAAAATTTTTTTTCTTTCAACCGCAAATACAATCCGTTACCCTCAGGAGCATAACCGAGTTTAAATTCTTCCACCGCTTCTTCTGTGATGCCACGCAACTTTAAATACTTACCCGGCTTTTCATTTTTAAAAAACTGTTCACGAAAATACTCAAGCGCTACTCTATTTATTGCTAGTATCTTTTCCTTTTCTGATGATTTATATTCACTTTTATATTCATTTATAGTAATCCCAGCTCTTTTTGCAAGTAGTTTAACACTTTCAATAAAATTAATATTTTCCATCTTTTGTATAAAACTGAAAACATTGCCACCCACTCCACAACCAAAACAATGAAATATCTGTTTTTGCGAACTCACCATGAAAGATGGTGTCTTTTCTTGATGAAAAGGACATAGTGCCTTATAACTAGCACCTGCCTTTTTCAAAGAGACATAATCACTTATAACATCCACTATATCATTTGAATCTTTAATCTGTTCAATTATTTCATTCGGTATCAAATCACAACACCCTTTTGTAAAATTAATCTTTTAAGTGAATTTTTTAAATTTAATAAATCTGTTTTTGAATATTTCTTTTGTCCTTTCATCCTTAATTTTGATTTTGAACGTCTCAATTTCTTTTTAATATGTATTATCTTTAACTTAGCATCAGCAGATTTCGCATTAATAATTTTACCTCTTGGATTTATCACATAAACATTTCTACTAATTAAAAAACATGAAAGCCCAACATCCGCAGTTAATACGATGTCATAATCTTTAGCCAAGTTCATAATTTTTATATCTGTCTCTTGGGGTCTGTTATCCACATACAAAATCTCTGCATAGGGATTTAAATAATCACTGTAATGAGCAACACTTAAAACTACAATAACTTTTATATTATAATTCTTTAAAAAATCTATAATTTCATCCTTCCATGGAAAAGAATCTCCATCAATGATAACTCTCATTTAATTGCCTTTATAATATGACATCATTTACTTTTCTTATGTTCTATTCTTTTAACTCTTATAAATCCCGATGTTTCATATATGGTGAGTTTTCCAAGTTTTTTCTCTACCTCATCAAGTATGAGATTCATACCCAAAGTATCAGATGAAATATGACCCGCTACCACACAATTCAAATTTGCCGTCTGCACCGCTTTTTTATGCTCCTCTGAAAAATGCATACCCACAACAGTATCAATGCCAGCATTTGATAACCTCATATATATATCCTTAGGTCCTTCTGTTCCACCTGTCATATCCACAAATACCTTTTTGACTTTTCTCTTTTTATCACCATTTAAAATAACCGGTGGGACACCGCGTTTTGCATATTCACTGTATTCTTTTTCTTCCAATAAAATATCAAGTATATCCCCGAGTGTCTGTGGTTTTGCCCTTTCAAATTTCTTTTGTAAAAAAGTGGCAACACAGTTATCAGAAGGTGTATGTGTATTAAGCATTGACATTTCAAGTAATTTTGCTGCATCATAAGCTCTATAATGATTGGCTGGCATTACCTTCTCGCCAACTTCTTTCTTTCTCTTTTCTGTAAGCTCTTCTGCTGCTGAAATGGGAACACCAAAAATAGAAAAAATATCCGCTTGCATATCCATGACATCGTAAAATCTGGCATAAGCACGGCCAACCGGATGATGAGAAATTATTGCATCTATTTTTTTCCCTTTTTCTTTTAATTTTTCTGCAAGTAAAATCTCAGCGACATCAATATCTATACCTACAAGAACACCTTCAACATCTTTACCATTATCAAATACTATGCGGGAGTCAGAATAAGGATTAACAAGTTTTTCCATATCAAAAAATTTTTTATCTTTTTCTGATAATGCCTCAAATTCCTTTTTTGTCTTCTTTAGTTGTTCTTTTACCTCTTTTTCCCCGCGTGGGTCCATTTGGATGCCAAATTGAATTATTACATCAAAAATATCTTTTAGTTTCATTCTGCCTCCTTATCATTGAAAATTAAAAAATCAATCTCATATAAAGCAAATAATTTGTAATCCTTGATAGTCAAACAGAATAAAAATTTTATATAACTGAGACGTATTTATTTCCTTCTATATAAAATCTCCATTTTTTATCCAATCCCTGCTTTATCCCAACCCTTGA
>JAOAIN010000100.1 GCA_026414685.1 Candidatus Goldiibacteriota bacterium | reverse complement strand
GAACAGTATCTACGAACATGTCTTGCGAACATTTATAATGAACATTTTTTATTGTTAAGGTATTATTTTATGAATAATGAAATTATTAAAAAAAGCAATTTAATTATTTTTTAAATTTTTGTCCCCTTTTATTATATCCGTAAAATCCATTTTTTCTTTTTTCTTTTTATTGATATGCATGATTCTTTGCAAAAAAACTATGATTAAAACAACAAATAGAAAAAAAAGCATGAAAGAAAAAACAATCATGGGATTTAAGTGCAGAAAAGTTCCTGCAAATAACCCACCGATTAAAAATAAAATAATAAAACCAATAACAATATTCAGCACAGTATATTTTTTCATTGATTCAAACATATCTTTTAAAAAATCATCCTTTGTTTCTTTTATACCCACATCTGTTCTTGTGGAAAAATGTTTTATACCTTCTATTATTTTAATGTATTTATCAATAAAACCATCCTCATATTTTCCCCTGTTTTTTTCATACCAGTTTTTTAAATCATCCAGTTTTCCAAAATTAGAATATAAAGTTATCAACATATTATGGGCATAGTCATTATAAAAATTATACTGCAAAACCTTAAAATACATATTTGCTGCATTTTTATCTTTCTTCTTAAAATATAAATTACCGAGTTTTAAGTAAATCTGTTCATTACCTTCTTTATATGTGAGCGCTTTATTATAATTTATTATTGCCTTATCAATATCACCTGTTTCTACCGCCAAATCCCCTTTTTCAACAAAACTCTTAAATGCCATATCTCTATCAAGTGTTTTCCCACATAATGGACATAGAGTTATTGCATTTCCTGTATCAGCTCCGCAATGCGGACAATTCATATTTTTTTCTCCTTAAATTTTTGTTTTGCTCTGTCTTTATTCTTAATTCAATATTGCCTTACTCTAATCTCAATTTTCAAATTTCGTTGACTCTGCCTTATTTATACGGATTCGGATAAACAGTAAATCTGAAACTTACATAACCAAGCCAGGAATATCCGCCTGGAAAATGAAAATAACCAATATTAAAATTAATAAATCTATCTATATAAGTATTTATAAGATAATAATCAGGAAGTATTGGTTTACAATTACTCTGCCAAGGAACTATGTATTCAATTCTAAATGGTAGTTTTTCAAAAAATGGTATTCGCCTATCCATACCGATAAAATATGCAATGCTGGATGGTTTTATGTAATTTTGACCTGTTGCTTCCATACTTATATACGGAGATAACCACCCCATAAAAGATGTCTGCAAATAATTTTCAGGAGCAAACATGGTGCCAAAATGAAAAGTAATATTATAAAATGTTTTTATACTTGAAGAAAAATATCCACCATACATCTGCACCAGTGTTGTATCCTTAGTAAATGTTTTACTTACTCCACTCATACTGGAAGCGCCAAGAGAATCTTTAAAAAGTAATGTATATGTTCCACCTATTCCTATTGAAATAGGTGTATCAAATTCATTTAAAAATGTCCATTTTATATCTGCAGTCAATAAAGATACTCCTATTTTACTCATTCCATCTGATTTCTTTATATCTTCATCTAAATGCTCTCCATTTATAGAACCTATTATATAAGTGAATAAAATATCCGCATTCAAACCAAAATTATCATAAATATTATTTCTATAGCCAGTTGGCATCAAAATCAGACCTGTTTTCTGCACAGGAAAAGGTATGACGTTTTGAATTTCTGTTTTTTCTGACTCATATCCTTTTACATCTACCGTAGTTAATGCATAAAAATATCGTATTGCTGGCTCTACCTCTTCATCATTGAATTTCGTCTGGTCTTTTATAAATTTATAAAAAGTGAGATTATCTGATGTTTTTCCTCTATAAATATTATATCCTGCAATATCAAACGAACCTTTAGGTGGTGCATCCCATATTAAAGATACTTTTTCTATATCTTGTCTTGCTTTAAAATTATTTGGTTTATATGGTAGCATTAAAGGCGGAGATTTTATTGATACAATATCTGATAAAATTCTAGTATTCTGTTCATCAATTGCTTCTATTTTATAAAAATAAGTTGTATTTGATGTGATTTTGGAATCAATAAAAATATTTTCTTTCACAGTTTCAGTATTTATTTTTTCAAAATCATTTGTATAAGCAACAGAAGAAATTTTTCTGTAAATATTATAATAAAAACCCGCCTCACCTGGTTTCTGCCATTGTAATTTTATGCTATTTATAGCGGATAAATCAAAATTTATGTTAAATTGAAAAACAGGTTGCGTTTGTGCACTTACAGAAACAGCATTAGAAACACCAGCAGTGGTGGTTACAGGTATTATGTCACGTGAATAACAATAAAATAAAAAATTAAAAAATAAAATACAATAAAATATTTTTTTACTCATAGTTTTAAAAAATTTCCTATAATTTTTTTACCTTCTTCAGTTAGTATTGATTCTGGATGAAATTGCACACCAAAAAGTGGATACTTTTTATGTTTCACTCCCATTATTTCTCCTTCTTCTGTCCATGCATTTATTATAAGTTCTTTGGGAAGTGTTTTCTTATCAGCAACAAGTGAATGATAGCGTGTGGCAATAAAGGGATTTTTTATACCTTTATAAATATCTTTGCCATCATGATAAATATGAGATACCTTTCCATGCATGATTCTGAAATTACGTATTATCTTGCCACCTAGCGCTTCTGCTATGCATTGATGACCAAGACAAACTCCAAGGATAGGAACACTTTTCATAAATTCTATAATCACTGACTTTGATATACCAGCATTTTCCGGCCAGGAAGGACCTGGAGATATAATTATTTTATCTGGCTTCAGCTTTTTTAATTTATCAATAGTAATTTTATCATTTTTAAACACATGTATTTTTCTTTCTGTTTCTGCTATATATTGTACAAGGTTATATGTGAATGAGTCATAATTATCAATAACAACGACCATATAAATTTCTCTCCTTATAATAGATTAAAATCTTTGCATCCTTCTACTGCTTCAAACATTGCTTTTGCTTTGTTAAGTGTTTCCCTGTATTCAAAATCAGGTTTTGAATCAGCAACAATCCCTGCACCTGTCTGTATTGTTAATCTACCTTTATTATAATAAATTGAGCGTATAGAAATACATGTCTCCATAGCACCTGAAAAACTTATTACACCTACTGCTCCAGCATAAGGACCACGTTTATATTTTTCAAAATCATCTATTATTTGCATTGCTCTTACCTTAGGCGCACCAGATACAGTTCCAGCAGGAAAAGTAGCCTTAAAAGCATCAAAACAATCCATATCTTTTCTTAGCCGACCTACCACATTTGAAACAATATGCATAACATGAGAATATTTTTCTATATACATCAGTTCATTAACTTTCACACTGCCTGTTTCACATACTTTACCCAAATCATTTCTTCCTAAATCAACTAACATGATATGTTCTGCACGCTCTTTTATATTTGATAGTAATTCTTTCTCAAACTTTTTATCCTGCTCTTGATTTTTACCACGCGGTCGTGTTCCAGCAATAGGGCGAACCTCAGCATGATTATCTAAAACCCTCACCATCAATTCGGGTGATGCACCAATTATAATTCTATCTCCCATTCTCAAATAATGCATATATGGCGATGGATTTAATGCGCGTAAGTTTCTATAAATTAAAATCGGATCCCCTAAAAATTCATTTTCAAATCTCTGAGACAACACAACCTGTATTGCTTCTCCATTATTTATTAGATTCACTATTTTTTTTACATTCCTTTTAAATTCAATAGGTGAAGTAAGTGCTTTCATAGAACCTACTTTTATTTTCAAATTAAATTTAAATTGTCTGGTCTTTTTCAAATCCTTTATTATAAATTCTATTTTCCTTTTTGCTTTTTCAAATTTCTTTCTTTTGTCATTATATGTATCATGCGAAGAAATAAAAACATTCTGCACTACAAGTATTTTATGATACACATGGTCAAATATCATAAAAAGATCAAAAAACATAAAATAAATATCTGGCCAATTCAATGTATCTATTTTATTGTTATTTGGAATCGGCTCATAAAGTTTTATAGTGTCATAACCAATATATCCAACAGCACCGCCAGTAAAAGCTGGTAGTTCGGCAATCGGCGCACATTTGAATTTACTAAAAATTTTTTTCAATTCCAAAAACGGATCATTGGATTTTATGGTTATAGTTTTATTTCCATATTTTCTTTCAATCACACCATCTCTGTAAGAAAAAATTTCATACGGCTGTCTGCCAAGAAATGAATATCTAGCAATATGTTCACCACCTTCTATTGATTCCAATAAAAATGAATATCTGGGGTCATCTATTTTCATATAAGCCGAAAGCGGCGTATCCATATCCGCAAGTGTCTTACCATAAACAGGAATTACATTGTATTTCTCTGCCAACTTTAAAAATTGCCTTAAATCAATATTAAGCATAATTTAAAATCCTGTAATTTTTTATTTTTTATACACCTTTTCTGGATCAAAATATTTCTTTACTCCAACATTTTTTAGTGTTAAATTTTTTCCTATTTTCCTATAAAAACAACTTCTGTATCCAGTATGACAAGCTGCTTTACCAATCTGCTGAACCATCATCAAAATAGCATCCATATCACAATCAATATATATATCTTTTACTTTCTGGATATTGCCGGATTCCTCTCCTTTCATCCACAATTTATTTCTTGAACGTGACCAGTAATGTGCTTTTTTGGTTTTTATAGTTTTTAAAAGTGCTTCTTCATTCATCCATGCGATCATCAAAACTTCTTTTGTTTTATAATCCTGTGCAATTGCTGCAATTAATCCATCAGAATTAAATTTTATATTTTTAAAATTAAATTTTTCCATGTTCTCTCCTTTTATAAAAATCTTATTTATAATAAAATAAAATATAAAAAAAAGCAAAATAAAAATTAAATTATTAGTCCTTCCCCGGTTTTTATATTATATCATTCGCACAAATTATCTCTATTAGGCCTTTTTTCAACAGAATCAAAAAGTAACTCAAGTTTTGTTGCTGCTTGTGTTGTAAAAAAATAAAGCGGACATTTATCCCGCTTATCATCCATTTTTATTCCAAAATCAACATGTGCATAATCAACAAGCGAAATAAGATTGGCTATTTTTTGACCTGCTTTTACATAATCTCCTTTTTTTACAAAAATATTTCTTTTCCTTTCTTCCTCTGAAATATAACCACCAATTTCAAAATGATAATCAAGATACACCCGCGCTGAAACCTGTATAACTATTCTATAATTATT
>JAOAIN010000030.1 GCA_026414685.1 Candidatus Goldiibacteriota bacterium | reverse complement strand
CTATTTTTAATTTCCCTGTTTTTATGGAATCTATGACTATCAAATTATCATAACCTGAAACCATATAAAGTAAATCCATACCTGCTATCTCTGCCAGTTTTAAATCAATATTTTTTGAATTTAACTTTTTATGGATTTCTTGAGCGATATATAAACCAATCCTGTCATCAGATAAAATTGAATTGCCGAGTCCTAAAATAAGGGTTTTTGGCATTTTTCAGTCACGTCTTATAATATCTATGACTTCCCCTTTTTTATTTTTTATTTTAACAATCAAAGGCATGGTTCCAGGTAGGGAATGTGTGGCGCATCCAAAACACGGGTCAAAAGCCCGGAATGCCATTTCTATCATATTTAAAATTTTATCATCAATTTTCCCTTCTTTTTTTGCGAGCTTTTTTGCTGCATTTTTAAGTGTTAAAGTCATTGCACCATAATTAAATGCAGTGGCAACTATAATGTTTGCTTTTTTAACCATTGCTTTCTCATCAGTAATATAATGATGTATGAGTGTTCCACGCTGTGCTTCAACTATACCAATACCTTCTCCTTTTACTTCCTGCGGGATGTTTCTTATGTCATCTGATAATATGGAATCATCATTTAAAAGTTCTACAAGATTTTCAGCAAAATATAAAAGTTCAATTACTCTTGCCCAGTGCTGTGCAAGCATTTTTGTAACTGGCTTTTTACCGAGTGTTTTATACATTCTTTCATATTCAGCTTGTGCAAGCGGAGTTGTAAGTCCGTCTGCTGCATTTAACCTGCCAAGTGGTGCAACAAGAGTCAGGGAAGTGCCCTTTCCATCTGTAAATCCCTTCCATCCGATTTTTTTAAGATACGGAAATTTAAGATATGTCCATGGTTCCACATGCTCTGCAATATAATCTAGATATTCTATCTCTTTGAATTTGTATACTTCTTTGCCTTCTGTATCAACAACCCGTACTTTACCGTCATACATGTTCATCTTATTATTCTCATCAACAAGCCCCATGGAATACAGGTTAGTTTCATAAGTATCACTTAAAATCAAGTCAACATAGGCCTTGTTTTTCAATATAACATCTTCAAATATTTTATTTGTGAATTTTGCAAATTCAAGGAGTTCTGCTGCATATCTTTTTGCTTCTTCCCTTTCTTCTTTTGTCATCTTCTTTGATACGCCACCGGGCAATCCCATTACAACATGTGTCTGGTGTCCTGCAAGCATTGCCTGAATTTTTTGGGCTTTTGCACGAGATTCAATTACTTTTTTGCCTGTTTCAACTCCTACTTTTGCAATAACACCTAAAATATTTCTACTTGATTTATCTGCATCAACGCCAACAATAAAATCAGGAGCAGCAAGTGCATAAAAATGTGCAATATGGGAGTGTATATTGTGCGCCTGGTAAAAAATCTGGCGTAATTTTTTTGCTGTTTCTGTAGGTTTTACCCCGAAAACCATGTCAACTGCTTTTGTGGAAGCCATATGATGAACACCAGGACATACCCCACAAATCTTTGGGACTATCCTAGGCAGTTCTTCTACTGGTCTTCCTTCGCAGAATTTTTCAAATCCACGCAATTCAGGAATTTCCAGGTATACATTTTCAACTTCATCTGCGTCATTTACAAAAATATCTATTTTTCCATGGCCTTCAAGCCGTGTTATAGGGTCTATTGTTATTTTCTTCATTTTTATTTTGACCTCCGCAGTAAAGATACAGGCAAAGTAAATCTATAAAACATACCTGCCATATCCGGTATTTCACTTATTATTTTTTCTATTTCAACTGGGTCATTTGAATCAATGACAGATGCAACAGCAGATAACATTTTAGCTCCTATATCAGAAACATCAAGTGCAGGACCAAAACATCCCCTGCACGGTATATTTGCACTTATGCATCTTGCACCGCATCCGCCAATTGTTGCAGGGCCTATACATATTATTCCCTGCTCTAAAAGACATTTTTTCTCATCAAATATTACCTGGTATGGCCTTACAAATTTTTTTACCTTTTTTTCATCTGTCTTTTCCTTGGGGCATTCTTCACAAAGATTCTTTTTTCCTGCAATTACTGTTCCTTTGGGCGGAAGTTTTCCTGAAAATATTGCATTAAGAGCTGTATTTATTATTTCTGTTGTTGGTGGACAACCAGGAATAAAATAATCAACATCCACTATCTGTTTTAATGATTTAACATAATCATGAAAAACCGGTATCTCTAATTCTCCTTCTGCTACTTTGGTATGAGGTTGTGGAAATATTTTTTCACTGTTTTCAACTGATTGTGCTTCCACATAAACTCTATCTAAAATTTCTTGCTTTTTATTAAAATTTGCCATCCCTGGTATGCCGCCTAAGTATGCGCATGAACCAAAGGCAACTAAAATTTTTGACTTTTTTCTTAAAAGTTTTGCAATATGCTCCTGCTCTGAATTCCTAACGCAACCATTAAATAAACAAACATCTATTGAATTATCAGCATATTTTTCAACATCACTTAATTTAAAATCCATTGCAATGGGCCAGAATTTAATATCACAATTCTGCGCAACGTCTAAAATTCTTTCATTTATATCAAGTATTGAAACATCACAGCCGCCACATGAGCCCGCCCAATATATTGCAAGATTTAATTTGGCGCTCATTTCACTGCCTCCTTTATTTCCTTCCAGTTAAGTGGTCCTAAATTTCTAACTTCTTCTGTTATTTCTTTTACCACTTCTGCAAACCTGTCACCTTCTGATGCTGAAACCCATTCAAGACGAAATCTCTTTTCTTCAATTCCCATTTCTTTTAATAATTTTGAAATCAAAGGTGCCCTTTTTTGCATATTGTAATTGCCTATATCATAATGACAGTCACCAGGATGGCATCCACATATTAAAACTCCATCAGCACCATCTGCAAATGCTTTTAAAACAAAAGTTGGGTCAACCCTACCAGAACACATAACTTTTATTGGCACCACATTTGCCGGATATTTTATCCTGCTTGTTCCTGCTAAATCAGCACCAGTATATGAACACCACCTGCACAAAAAAGCAACTATTCTTGGTTCAAAATTTTCACTCATACCATCCTCCATACATTTTACATTTTACATCTTACTTCTTAAATCTTACATTCCAATATTCCTTCTATTTCCGAAAATATCTGTTTGTCCTTATATCCTTTCTGCTGCGCAGCAGAAGAAGGACAAACAGCAACGCATGTCCCGCAACCTTTACACATTGCCTCAACCACACGCGATACTTTTTCTTTTTCATCAAATTCAATTGCCTGATACGGACATACGCTTATACATAATTTACAACCAGCGCATTTATCTGAATCAATATATGAAGTAATCGGTTCAAGAAGAACCTTACCTTTTAATATATTTGCAAGCACCTGAGATGCAGCAGCATTTGCCTGGGCAACTGTATCAGGTATGTCTTTGGGTCCCTGGGCTGCACCTGCTATAAAAATGCCATCAGATGCAGTTGAAACAGGTGCAAGTTTTGGATGCTTTTCAAGAAAGAAACCATCCTTACTCCTACTTATAGAAAACATCTGAGAAATTTTTTCTGCATCTTCTGATGGACGAAGTCCTACACTCAAGATAACCATATCAACTGGTAGACGCTTAACCTCACCAAGCAATGTATCTTCCACTTTTACTATTAATTTACCCTTTTCTTTCTCATCTTCAGATAGATTAGTAATTTCTGCCCCTTTACCCCTTATAAAATGAACTCCTTCATGCAG
>JAOAIN010000013.1 GCA_026414685.1 Candidatus Goldiibacteriota bacterium | reverse complement strand
TCTACATCTATAAAATTAGAGAGTCCATTGTCCCACAGAAATTTTGCTTCTTCAAGAGTTATCTGCTTTATCTCTTTTTCTGAAGATGCTTCTTCAAATAGATGTTTATATTGTGGTGGTGGTTCATATTTTTCAACAGGCATATTGGCATTTGTCCACTCAGGCCAGCCACCAAAATAAATTACAACCTTTTTATATCCTGCATCAAACAATGCATAGGCAACTTTATCGGATAAATGACATCCAGCACCGTGGCAGTATGGAATAAGAACTTTATCTTTTAAAATATCTTTATATTGTTGTATTTTATTCTGTGCATCAGAAACGGGAATATTGATTGCACCTGGTATATGAGCTTCATTGTATTCTGCAGGTCCTCTTGCATCTATAAATAATGCATTACCACTTTCAATTAAAACTTTTGCTTCTTCAAGATGTATTTTTGGTATATCCTCTTTTTTATTATGTTCTTTGAATAAATATTTGTATTTAAAAGGTATATGATATACCTTTTTCGGTGTTGGAGTTGGAGTTGGTTCTGTCTGATTATTTACAACATTAACCGCACCAGAAGGACTCTGTGATACAACTGCTGTTGGAGTGGACTGGGGTTTATCAACGCCAAGCGCTGCCCGAATACCAGTGTAAGATAATGCAATTAAAGTAGAAACAAAAACTATAATAATAGACCTTAAAAAAATATCATAAATCTGTTTCGATAAATTAATTGAACTGGATTTTTTTGATACAATCTTTTTTACCTTTTTTTTCTTTTCCATACAATCGCCTCCTTTTTACAATAAACATTATTAATTATATAAATAACAAATTAAAATTTCAAGTTTAAATAATCAACATTGCATCACCATAAGAATAAAATCTATATTTTTCTTTTATTGCTTCCTTATAGGCTTTTTTAACATTTTCTATACCACCAAAAGCACAAACAAGCATGAATAAAGTTGTTTTAGGTAAATGAAAATTTGTAATAAGGCCATCAGTTATTTTAAATTTATATCCTGGATAAATAAAAAGTGATGTCCATTGCTTTTTAGAAATAACCATATCACCTTCAACACAGCTTTCTATGGTTCTCAATGATGTGGTTCCAACCGCTATTATTTTATTTCCATTGTTTCTAGTCATATTAATAAGTGTCGCTGTTTTATTGTTCATTTCAAAAAATTCTGCATGCATTTTATGTTCTCTTATATCATCTGACAAAACCGGCTCAAATGTTCCAAGACCAACATGTAAAGTAATTTCTGTAAATTTTATTCCATCATTTTTTAATTTTTTTATAAGTTGTTTTGTAAAATGAAAACCTGCAGTGGGTGCTGCTTTTGATCCCTCTATCTTTGAATAAACTGTTTGATATGTTTTCCTATGAAAAGGATTATCTTTTTCTTCTTTTATATATGGTGGCAGTGGCATCGCTCCATATTTTTTAAATATATCTAAAACTTTTTCCTTTTTAAAATTAAATTCAAGTATGACTGTTTTTCCTTTTTTATTTATTAATTTACCTTTCAAGCCGCCAGGAAAACTTATAATATCATTTACATTTAATCTTCTTGAATTTCTCATCATTACTTCTACTGCTTTATCATTTAAAAAATCAAGAAGTAAAATTTCTATTTTTGCTTTTGTTTTTTCTTTTTCACCAAACAACCTTGCAGGGATTACTCTTGTATTATTTAATATCAAAAGGTCGTCCTTTTTAAGATAATTTCCGATGTTATAAAACCTATCATGGATAATTTTTCCAGTATCTTTGCATAAAACCAAAAGACGAGATTCATCACGTTTTTTAAGTGGTTTTTGCGCAATCAAACTCTCATCAAGTTTATAATCATAAAATGATAGTTTATAAATGTTTTCCATGACATCACCTTATAAAATTTTAAATTTTAATTGCAGAAACCGTTATGCTCAAAGAATAATCTTTTAAATCATTGTTCACTACATATTTTTTTATTTCTAATATTTTAATATTTTTGAATCCCGCCTTTTTTATTAATTTCAAATAATCCTTCATTAAAATAGCGTTTGAAACACAACCAACCAGTAAATTGATTGATTTTTTATATTTTTCAGGTAATTTCTTTTTTAAAACAATGTCAGATATAATCATTCTACCACCTCTTTTTAATACTCTGAATATTTCTTTAAATACTTTTTCTTTTTCAGGAGATAAATTTATTACACAGTTAGACATAACAATATCAATAGAATAATCAGGTAAAGGAATTTTTTCTATTTCACCTAAAATAAATTTAACATTCTTGTATTTACCTTTTTTTGCATTTTCTTCTGCTTTTTTTATCATTTCAGGAGTCATATCAATACCAATCACTTTTCCTTTTTTTCCAACTTTTTTTGCTGCAAGAAAACAATCAAGTCCACCGCCTGACCCAAGATCCAAAACTGTTTCTCCTTTTTTCAAAGATGCAAGGGCAACAGGATTGCCACACCCCAGTCCCATATTTGATTTTTCTGGTACTTTTTTTAAATCGCTTTTTTTGTATCCTGCTCTCATATTTAACTTTTGAATTTCCGCATCACCGCAACATGGATTTTCTGCACCACAACATGTATTTCTTGCAATAGCTATTTTTGCATAATTTTGCTTTATTATCTTTTTTAATTTTCTCTTTTGCATGAAAATCCGCCTTAAAATAAATTACCAAAGATGAATCCAACAAATGTTCCAAGTATTATTATAACAGAAACATAAACAAGTGCTTTTTTAAACCCAAACACACGTGCAATAACAAACCAATTTGGTAAACTTAAACCAGGACCTGTAAGTAAAAGTGCAAGTGCAGGTCCTTTTCCCATACCCATTTTCATCAAAGTATGGACAAAAGGTGCCTCTGTCATTGTGGCAAAATAAGAAATAGAACCAATTATTGTTGCAAGGAAACTGGCAAATAAATCATTGCCACCAAGCCACTTCTGTATCATTTCTTGTGGTATTATTTTTCCTATAACACCAACAACAAAAACACCCGCAAGTAAAAGTGGAAAAATTGTTTTCACAAACCACCATGACTCTTTTAACCATGATTTTATTTTTTCTTTATCCATAAAAATCACTGCATAAATAATTAAAATAACAGTAAATATAAACCATACCAGGACTTTATTAATATATAAACCTTTTCGTATTAAATAATTTGGAGCAAGAAGTGAAATTAAAATTAAAACAAGCAATATTAAATCTTTTATTTCTATTATTTTTGTTTCTTCTGACATTTGATAATTATGTATCTCTCTTTTTTCACTTTTAAAAATAAAACTCATTACAAATCCAACAATAAAAGCCATAGAAATTGCGGAAATTACCCTCGCTATGATAATCTGCGCACCAAGTAAATTACCAGTATAAATCAATGCAAGAATATTTGTTGCAGGCGCAACCCACAAAACAATAAAAGCAACTCCAATACCAGCACCTGAATAATAAAGTCCACTTGCAACAGGAATTATTGTGCAAGAACACACCGCAAGGAAAAAACTTGAAAGACTTGCAATTGAAAATGATTTTAACTTGTTTGCCTGCTCTCCTAGATACTTAAGAATTGCTTCCTTTTTTATGAATGTCACCATTGCACCTGCAAGCAAAAAAGCAGGAACAAGACATGTAATGACATGTTCAATAATATATTCTTTTAAAGCAATTAAACCGGCAATCATCAATTCTTTGATAAAAAACATATTTTTTCTCCTTTATATTTAATTTCTCCTAGCATCAGTAACAAACATTATTTGCAAACATCTTTTGCAAACATTTTTATCGAACAATACCCGTAAAAAACATGTAACCTGCGGCGATGAAAAGCAATGTTCCACATATTTTTTTTAAAATAAAAACACCCTGTGAAGTATCAGACCATTTTAAATACTTTTCAACTATTTCTGTGAATATGCCTGCAAAAATTATTACAAAACAATGCCCCATTCCAAAAAATAGAATCAAAGTTATTGAATACAAAATATTTTCAGAAGCAAATTTAAAAGCGACAGCAAGCATGGGTGCCATATATGCAAAAGTGCAAGGGCTAAGTCCACCACCAAAAATCAGGCCAAGAACAAATGCTGCAAAATATCCTTTTCTTTCATACTGTGGCTGACTAAAATTTAAAAAATTAAAATCAATAACATTAAAAAAATAAAGGCCCACCAGGATAAAAATAATTCCTACTAATAAATTGCCCCAGATTCCTATGTCTCCTGCTATCATTCCAGCAATGCCTGTAATAATTCCGATAATTGCAATTGTTATCAATATTCCAATTGAAAATAATAATGATAATAAAAACGCCTTTTTTATACTCGCCTTATCACCCTGCGAGCCAACAAATCCAACTATCAATGGAATGGATGCAAGATGGCATGGACTCAATATAACACTTAAAAACCCCCATAAAAAAGATGCAATTATAGCAATATAAAATTGTAATTTTAAAGCATTTGTTAATTTGGTAAAAATTATTTCCATCATTAATATAATACCTTTTAATAAATAAATGGTCTAGTTTTTCAAGTTATATCGGTAAATAATAATAAGTTTGATATTTTTTTATCAATATTTAATATTGACACCTTTATTTTTTAATATTGTTAGAATTTCTTCTTTTGGGAAAAAACCAACATGCCTGAAAAACTCTTTGCCATTCTCATCCAGAAAAACCTGAGTTGGAATTGCGTGTATGCCATATTTTTCTGCGTAAGGTCTACCTGCATCTGTCCATACATCATAAAAAACAACCTTAACTTCATCGCCATATTTCTCTTCTATTTCCTTCATAATTGGCATCATCATTTTACATGGAATGCAACGCACAGAGCCAAGTTCTATAAATGTTACCTTTATTTTTTTCTTTGCTGACATATTATCTGTAATAACTTTAGTTATTTTAAGTTGAGTTATTTCTGGCTGAGCTGATGGTGCAGGAGTTGTATTTAATTTATCTGACTTTGTTGAAATATTTTCCGCCTGCAATTTATTTGATTTTTTTTGTTCGCATCCAAAAAATAAAAAAAGCATAACCAAAAATATTAAAATTTTTTTATTCATTTTTTTCTCACTTTTTACTATTTATAAATTTTTTTTACTGAATATTTCCTTAAGTTCATTCACCGTTGGTATTTTTCCTGACACAACAATTTTTCCATCAACAATTACGGCAGGTGTCATCATAACACCGAGTTTTCTAAATTGTGAAATATCTGTGATATACTCCACATCCGCCGCTAAATTTAATTCAGAAAGTGCATTAATAACATTTTTGTGTGTTTCTTTACATCTGGGGCATCCCGGCCCTGCAACCTGTATTTTCATATCATCCTCCTTTATTTAAACTTAGTTCTAACATAGTTTCAAAATAGTTCTAAAATAGTAATATAGTTTAAAACTATTTATGAATTATTTTTGAATTATTTTCGTTATTTACACAAAACTGTATTTTATTATTTTTTCTCATACCAATTCTTAATTTAAATCTTTTTAAATCCTGTTTGTAAATTTCGCCATTTAAACTTTTTATTGCTTTATTCAATTGTATTATGAATTTATCTTTTGTATCTATAATAGAATAAAAAACCCATCTACCATTTTTTCTTTCTTTTAATAATCCTGCAAGGTGCAACAACCGTAGATGCTTTGAAACATTATAATGTGTGCATCCTGTAGCAGTCATTAGCTCACATACGGCAGCTTCTATACCTGTTTCTATAAGTAATTTATAAATCCGTAATCTAGTGGAATCCGACAATATCTTTAATATTTCTTCCTGCTTCATATTATCTCCTTTTGCATATATGCGCAATTAAGCATATATTATCAAAAAAAGAGAAACTATTCAAGAAAAATTTTCATTGACATAAAAATCTCTTTTGATAAAATTTTTTACAATTTATATAAGGGATGGAGTTCCCTTCCAACCGATGTTTATCATCTGATAACTCCTACTAAAAAATAAATCAAAGGAGATTTATATGTTTGAAAATTATTTAATTGCATGTGTATGGATTGGACTTGCTCTGGTTTCCACAATTCTTGCATATCGTTTAAAGATTTCTATAGCTTTAACAGAAATTACGGTAGGAGTCCTGGCAGCATTTTTTGTTACCTCTTTTTTTCCACATATAAAAACTGGTTCAGAAAACGAATGGCTCAAATTTCTAGCTGGAAGTGGAGCAATACTTCTTACCTTTTTATCCGGGACAGAGCTTGATCCTTCCTCTTTGAAAAAAATGAAAAATGAAATGTTAATCATAGGATTCATAGGATTTTTTGCACCTTTTATTGGATGTACGTTGATTGCAAAATTTTTGTTAAACTGGAATATAAAAGCAAGTTTACTTACAGGTGTTGCATTATCCACAACATCAATGGCTGTCGTATATTCTGTTATGCTTGAATACGGGTTTAATAAAACTTCTTATGGTAAAGGAATACTGGGTGCATGTTTTATAAATGATTTAGGAACAGTCATTGCACTGGGTTTAATTTTTGCTCCTTTTACATATAAAACAATAATTTTTGTTATTATCACTCTTATTTTTATTTTTATTCTACCAAAACTTACTCAAAATATTATTAAAATATATGGAAATAAAACTTATGCAATCAGAACCAAATGGATTTTATTTATTCTTTTTGGTCTTGGTGCGCTTGCTCTATGGTCAGAAAGTGAAGCTGTTTTACCTGCATATCTTATTGGTATGTCTCTTGCAGTTGTTATAGGAAAAGACCATACTTATATAAAAAGATTAAGAACCCTAACCATCGGTTTTTTAACTCCTTTTTATTTTATTCGTGCCGGTTCATTTGTAAATATCCCTGCAATTCTTTCCGCTCC
>JAOAIN010000012.1 GCA_026414685.1 Candidatus Goldiibacteriota bacterium | reverse complement strand
ACCTTTGATAAAAGCATCTGTATCGTCTTTATTTCAAAATCAGTGAAAATGTAATCCGCCTCCTTGTCAAGTTTAATAAAACCTATTGGTTCCACTCTACTCTTTAATAATGAGATAAAAAATTTATCAATATTTTTTCTTCTAAAATTAAGATTTATATTTTTATCCGCTGCATTATTTATGATTATGTGTTTACCAGTGTTATAAACATATTTTAAAATTTCATCCTCCGCAGGGAAAAATTTAGAATTGATTATATTTTCTGGATAATTATATATTTCAATTACAGAAAAACTTCTATCTTCACTGTTATATTCAGCCAAATAACCACTGCATATATCAAACTTTTTTATTTCTTCAAAAAATTTTTGTATTATATTATGCTTTCCTTCTAAAAAATTTAATTTACCGTAAATATCATAAAGTATAGAAATTCGCTGTTCTCTTTCCATGATTTTACTGTTTATTTCAAAAAGATGTAAAATATTTAAAATCTCTGCTGAAAGATTCTGTAATAATTTTTTTATATTTTCATTCTGTTCTATTTGAACAGCAAAATCACAAACAAAAGCGCCGATGATTTTACCAAACATCAAAGGATAGGTTATTATAGATTTTATTTCACTTGATGAATTATAATAAGGTATTTTTATTGTGGAAGCATCTATTATAAAAAAATCTCTTTTATTTATCGCAACTCCAATTATATCATCTTTTAATTTAAACTGATAGTTTTGTATTATATTATCCGATATCACCGATGAAAAAAACATAAGTTGAAATTCCTCTGTTTCTGGTTTTCTGTAAAAAAATAACAATGATTTTGCCTGCAAAAAATCTCTATAAATATCAAGTATTTTTTGAAATAAATTAGTCACAATAAATTTAAAATCTTTAATATCCTTTTCTGTTTCTATATCCATAAACACATTTTTCTTTTCCGGCTCTGGTTTTTCACTAAAAAAATATAAAATAAACAAAAGTGATGCAATTGATAAAAAAGAAAATAAATCATACTGTTTCATTTCTGGAATATCTTTTATTACCGAAATAAAAAAAACAAGTAACATTACTGCCGCATGAATATACCATCGCTCAAGAATAATTAAAAAAATCAAAATATATACAGTCCATTTCATTGGAGAAAGAATACCACCAGAAATATTTGTCAAAGTCAAAAAGAAAAGAAATAAAATATAGAAAATTCTCGTTATTGATTTACCCTCTAATTTTTTTTTGTATTTTTGAATAAGAAAAAAACAAGCAAAAAGGATTGTATAAAACAAAAAGGAAAATAAAAAATTAAAATGAAAGTTTATATGCCATGGAATTATATTAATTATTACTATTAATAAAAAAATAGAAATCAAAATATATTTTATTTTTTTTCTATCCTGTATAAATGATTTTTTAAATGAAGAATTAAAAAAATAAGGATTGGGCATTATTTATTTTTAAAAATTAACTGAATTTATAAGCACTGATTTCATTTTATTACCACTTTATTTCCAGAGTTTTTATTTAAAATTTTTCAAGGCGTCATCAACTGATTTATAATATTCAAGAATATTGGTAAAATCTAAAAGTTCAAAAATTTCCATTACTTCTGGTTTCATATTAACAAGTTTTAAATCACCCTTATTTTTTCTTATATTTTTTATCTCACTTATAAATATGCCCCATCCAGCACTGCTTATATAATCAACTTCACTCAAATCAATAACTATCCTAAAATTTTTGGACTTAATAACATCCTCCAGTGTTTTTTCAAGCATAGAAGAAGTCGCAGTATCAATATAACCCCTGCATTGTATTACTTTAACATCTCCTTTTGTAATAACATTTATCGTAAGGCCTTCTGCCATGGATACCTCCTTGGTTTTATTTTTTCCATCCTACTTTAATAAAACCTTCTGGCTTACTAAAATTATTTTTCCAAAGTTTTATAATAAAACTCTTGATATCCGGATAAAATAACAATCTCTTAAATTCAGCCACCCCAAAAAATTTTACATTTTTTAATACTCTATCAGGTTTTACCAAAAATTTCAAGTTATTTTTTATTAATACTTTAAAATATATATTAAAAATATGACGGCTTTTATCGGGATATATTGTTTCATGACAAAAAACAAAATGTGATATTCTACCCAGTTCTAATGATAATTCCTCTTTTAATTCTCTTTCAAGAGCTTGCTCAATAGTTTCACCATATTCTACTCCACCACCAGGAAAAAGCCAGTATGATTTTCCTTTTTTAACATGATTCACAAGTAATAATTCTTTCTTTTTATTCAAGATTATCGCACCAACACGTATACGAATATTTTTCATAAAAATCTCCTCTTATATCTGTTTAATATATATTTTAAAATTTTTTCTCCAAAATTATTAAAAAACATTTTCATTAAATTTTTATTTGAGATTAAACTAAAATTTGCTAAATAAATTTTTTTATTTTCATTTCAGCTTTTCATCAACTCCAGAACTAAAAAAAGTAATAGAATATTATTTTAAATCTTTAAATGTGAAGTTTTTTGATTCATTATCCGACAATGCATTAAAATAACTTTCCATCCCTATCCATTTCTATTTTAAAATACTCATAAGCCCTTTGTGTTGCTTTTCTTCCAGAGGGTGTCCTCTGAATAAAACCAATCTGAATTAAAAATGGTTCATAAACATCTTCTATAGTATCTGGTTCTTCTGAAACAGCAACGGATAATGTTTCAATCCCTACAGGTCCACCTTTAAATTTATTAATAAGTGTTAACATTATTTTTTTATCCATGGAATCAAGTCCCATTTCATCTATTTCAAGCATTTTTAATGCTTCTAACGTAATTTTTTTATCAATTATGCCTTCTCCTTTTACCTGTGCATAATCTCTAACACGTTTTAATATGCGATTAGCAATTCTTGGAGTTCCCCTTGAACGTCGTGCAATTTCAGCAATACCTTCTTTATCAGCATCAATATCAAGTATTTTTACAGAACGATAAAGTATCTTTTCAATGTCTTCAGGGCTATAAAAATCAAGCCGGTATGATGCTCCAAATCTATCCCGTAAAGGTGATGCAATCAACCCGGCCCTAGTTGTTGCCCCTATCAGAGTAAATTTAGGCAAATTTATACGAAATGTTTTCGCAGATGGTCCCTTTCCTATAACAATATCCAGAACAAAATCCTCAAGCGCTGGATACATTATTTCTTCCACCGCTTTATTCAATCTATGAATTTCATCTATAAATAAAATATCATTTTCTTCAAGATTTGTAATTATTGCTGCTAAATCACCTGCTTTTTCAATTACAGGACCTGCTGTTGTTTTGATATTAACTCCCATTTCATTGGCTATTATATGGGCAAGCGTTGTTTTCCCAAGTCCCGGCGGGCCATGAAAAAGAATGTGCTCTGGTGGCTCATTCCTTTTTTTAGCCGCTTCAATCAATATTTTTAATTTTTCTTTTACAGCATCCTGTCCAATATAATCCTTTAAATACTTCGGCCTTAAATCCTTTTCAAAAGAATTTTCATAAGGTTCAATCTCACTATCTATAATCCTGTTTTTTTTATTGTTCTCTTTTTTCATAAAATTGCCTTTCAAATCTAAAATTTAAAACGCCTGACATGAGCTGAATACTGATTATACATCTATACCCTCTCCCACATGGGGAGAGAAAAATATAGAAGGGATGTTCTTTAAATCTTCAAATGTGAAGATCTGAAGATTTTTACATCCGCCACTTGCCATCTGGCATTTTCATTTACTTAAAAATTTCAGGGCTTCCTTTATTACCTCTTCTTTATTTTTTCTGTCTTTTACTGTTTTATACGTCTGTTTCAGAGCTTCCCTTGCTTTATTATACTGAAAACCAAGGGTCAATAGAACCTGCAAATAATCCTCATCTTGTTCCTCAAAAACATCCGTATCCATTATTTTAAATTTATCTTTTAATTCAACAATGATTCTTTTTGCTTTTTTCGGACCAAGTCCAGGTATACTTGTTAAAAAAAATTCATCTCCTGATGCTATTGCTTTTTTCAGTTTATCAACGCTTGTACCACTTAAAATATTTATACTTCCTTTAGGGCCTATACCTTCCACATTTAAAAGGGCTAGAAAAATTTCCTTTTCTTCAGGTGTGGAAAAACCATACACACTGACATTATTTTCCGTAACACTTAAATAGGTAAATATCCTTACAATCCCATCCTTATCTTTTAAAGCTTCAAAAGTTGATGAAGAAATATTTATACCATAACCAACACCTGAGACATTTAATAATAAATATTTTTCATTTATTTCTTCAATTATACCTTCTAAAAAATCAATCATTTTAATATCCTTTATTTGAAAATTTATTAAATTCTTTCAAATTAATAACTTATTTTTTAATTTAATATTACCAGTAATCGTTTAATTATATTTTAAAATTTGAATAAAAATTATTTAATTTTTATTTTTAAACATTTTCATCTTCAAGCTGTTTGCACAGCATATTGCAATTGCAAGCGCATCTGCCGCATCATCGGGTTTTGGCATCTCTTTTAAACCGAGAATTATTTTGACCATTTTCTGAATCTGCATTTTTTCAGCAAAACCATAACCTGTTATGGATATCTTAACCTGCAAAGGGGTAAATTCAATTATTTTTATTTTTTTCAACTGGCCAGCAAGCAAAATAACACCTCGTGCCTCACCAACGTGAAAGGCGGTTTTTACATTTTTACTGAAAAAAAGTGATTCAATCGCGATAATATCTGGTTTAAATTTTTTTATTAATTTTTTTATACCTTTATATATAATCTCAAGACGTTCTGTTTGTTTTAAACCACTTTCACTTTCAATCACACCAGCCGATAAATATTTAATACTATTTCCTTTTTTTTCTATAATTCCAAAACCGCATCTCGCCATTCCAGGATCTATGCCCAGTATAACCATTTATTTTATCTATATATTCTGATTACTCTATCAGAAATACCTGTGAAAATTTCGTATGATATGGTCCCAGCTGCCTGTGCCATGTCTTCCACATCAATTGAACCATATTCATCTCTTCCAAAAACCAATACTTCATCGCCCACTTTATAATTCTTTTTTATTTTTACCATTATCATATCCATACAGACCCTACCTACAACTGGACATTTCTCACCTTTTATCCGCACATACCATTTGCCTGATAAATCTCGTCTAAAACCATCTCCATAACCTATTCCAACAACTGCTATTCTTTCTTTCTTTTTTGCCCTGTAGATACCACCGTAACTTACCTTTTCTCCTTTTTTCAACCATAAAAGATTGATAATTCTACTTTTTAAATTCATCACTGGTTTTACATATAAATATTTCTTGATATTTTTGTCCGCATAAGAACCATAAAGCATTATACCAGGTCTTACGGCATCAAAATAAGTAAAAGGAAATTTTGCAATTGCCGCAGAATTTGCAGCATGCATCATCACACCACTAGAAATATTTTTTATTGGTAGAAATTTTTTTATCTGCATTGATGTTAAGCGTTCACCATCTTTCTCAAGATCGGCAAAAGCAAGATGTGTATAAATTGATTTTAATTTTAAATTGTTCATATCAGCCAGATATGTTAAAAATTTTGGTACTTCTTCTGGTCGCAAACCGAGTCGGTTCATCCCAGTATTCACCTTCAAATGAACATTTATATATTTTTTATGTCTATATGCAAGATAATTCAACAAATTGGTCTCTTCAAATGTAAAAATTGAAGGTTCCAAATTATATTTTATTATTAAATCTATCTCACCCTTGAAAAAACCACCGAGAATTATTAAAGATGATTTTATACCTTTTTTACGAAGACAAATTCCCTCATTGACTCTTGCAACACCCAATTTATTCACATTTAAATTATTCTCTAAAAAAGAAGCAATTTGATACAATCCATGTCCATAGGCATTTGCTTTTATTACGGGTATTATCTCTTTACCACGACAGGTTTTTTTCACCTGATTGAAATTATATTCAAATGCTTTTAAATCAATCTCTGCCCATGTTATTAACTGTGAAATTTTATATTGGTTCATCCACACCTTCTTTTATCATTTCATCGGTATCTTGCTGTGATTCCTGTTGGAACAAAGTGAGGTCTTTAATAAAAGCAACGCTCTGCTCTCCCAAAGGGCCATTTCTGTTTTTCGCAATTATTAGTTTACATTTTATCGCCTTATGTGAAAATTTTTCACCAGACATATATTCACCTGTTGCATCATACTCACCTTTTGCATCACGGGCAATAAAAATAACAACATCTGCGTCCTGTTCTATTGCACCACTTTCCCTTAAATCAGAAAGTTTCGGATAGGAAATTACAGGACCATCTGTTGATTTCTTTTTTAAAGGAGTTTCTCTCTTTTCTGCTTCTCTGTTTAACTGGGATAATGCTATCACAGGAACTTTTAATTCCCTCGCAAGTGCTTTTAATGAGCGAGAAATTTGAGATATCTGTTGTTCTCTCGGCAATTTTTCATTGGGTCTTATTAGTTGTAGATAATCTATGATTATCAAATCCAGTGTTTTATTCTGTCTTTTTAATTCTGCCATCAAATCTCTGGCTTTTGACCTGATATCAAAAACATCATTGTCATCTGTATCTATATAAATTGATGATTCAGCTAAAACACTAAGAGCATGAATGATATGCTGTTCTTGACTCTTGGTTAAAAACCTTCCAGTTCTTATCTTATGCAGGTTCACCTTTGAACACGCTGCAATAAATTTCATAATAAGATCATTCTGACTCATTTCAAAACTAAATATTAAAATATTATGTTTTTTTTCAACACCTAAATGATAAGCAATAGTCATTGCAAGAGATGTTTTTCCAACCGATGGTCTTGCCGCAATAATAATTAAATTTTCTGGTTGTAATCCGAGTATAAAATTATCAATTTTTGAAAATCCTGTAGGAAGACCTTGTAAAGCATCTTCCCTCAAACCACTTTTTTTAATCTCTTCATAAACATCGCTAACCAGATCTCTTACCTTTTTAATAGAGCTTGTTTGCTCTTTTTCACGAACTCTGAAAATAGCCCTTTCTGCATTTTCTAAAATCTCCTCAGGCGATTTACTTTCTTTATATGAATCTTCAATAACTTTTGTGGATATATCAATAAGATGCCTTAAAATTGATTTTTCCCTTACTATTTTAGCATATTCTTCTGCATGGGCATATGTGGGAACGGCATCAGATAGTGATGATATATATGAAGCTCCCCCAACACTTTCAAGAATACCCCTGGATCTTAAAACATTTGTCAGGGTTAAATAATCTATTGCTTCACCCCTCAAAGACATCTCTTTAATAACTTCAAAAATTTTCTTATGCGTTGGATCATAAAAATCTTCTGCATCAACAATGGTAGAAATTTTATCATAGACCTTATCGCTTATAAGGATGCAACCCAGCAATGAACGTTCTGCCTCAATATTTGATGGAAGTAACTTACCCCGTTCTTTCTTTTCATCTTTATTATTACTTCTTTCCATCAGATGCAACCACCTTGACTTTTATTCTTACCCTCACATCATTATGCAGTTTAATCTCTATTTCATAAATTCCAATCTTTTTTATATGCTCTTTTAAGATTATACTGGTCTTATCTAGTTCATAACCCATTTTATTTAATTCTTTTAATATTTCCTGCTGTGATACAGAACCATAAAGAGTGCCATCCTGTGAAACTCGTTCGGCAACAACAATCTCCAGACCATTTATTCTTTTTGCCAGTTCCTCTGCTTTATTTTTTAAAATTTCATTTGCCTGTTTCTTTTTTATAGATTCTTCTTTTATTCTGGCAATATTTTTTTCTGTAGCTGGAATTGCCTTATTAGAAGGGAAAAGAAAATTTCTCGCATAACCCTCAGAAACCCTAACTACATCTCCTGCTTTGCCTAAATTTTTCACATCTTCCTTTAATATCACTTCCATAATAAACCATCCCTGCTTTTTTCTAACTTTCTAAAATTAAACCATGTATCAAGTATTCCTGTCAATATTATAATCATTGACAAACCCGACCACATCAAAATTAATACATAAATAAAAAACTGTATGAATATTGGGACTGAATATTTTACAAGGAAAAAAGTAACTATTGATAAACCGGCAACAAAATAAAGATTCATGAGTAAAAAAGTTCCATTTAAACTTATGGTAAAAATCATATCATTATGAAAAAATCTATCAAGGACAAAAACACTTAGACAACAAATCAAAAACCATATAACTCTCTCATCTATTTTCCAAATTGTAAATGGTTTCATACCATCATCAATATCATATTTTTTCATAAGATAGATTCTCACCACAAAATAATTTAAAAAAATTAAAAAAAATTCAACACAGATAATCCATGATGGAACTGTTTTTATAATAAAATTTTCAAATAAATTCTTTATAAAAATTATTCTCTCTTTTGGTGCTCCTGATTTTTCTTCCAAAATTAAAATTTCATCTAGATTTCTATAAAGTTCAGAATAAACAAACTCTATAACATTATGTTCGGACTTTGATTTTATTACAAAAAACAAACCAGCAAGAACAGCATTGAAATAAAAAAAACCGATAAAAATGGTTATAATCCATTTTGTGTTTTTTTTTAAAAAATAAAAAAATATCAAACTCATAAAAGCAAAGAAAAAAAACATCAAAAGAAGACTAACAAAAAAGAAAATTATGGTATTATGCATTATTTGCCTTTTTGATTAATTAAAATTTAAATATAAATGCTATTTTACTGTAAAAGGTAAAAGTCCCGCTTCCCTTGCCTTTTTTATTGCCCTGGTAACCATACGCTGATGTTTGGCACAATTACCGGAAATTCTTCTCGGTATTATTTTTGCTCTCTCAGTAATAAAATTCTTTAAAAATTCAACATCTTTAAAATCAACAGAAACCATTTTATTACTACATAACCTGCATCTTTTTTTTCTTAATCTTTTAAAAACAAATAATTTTGATTTAGGCGAAGTACTTTTTGTTGCCATTATATTATCCTCCTGAAAGGTAAACCTATTTCAAATAATTAAAATGGAACCTGACTGCCAGAAGACGACTCATCACCACCTGAAATCTCCGGCGAAACATCATCAATAGTTTCCGCACCTTCATCTGCTTTTTTCTTTTTATCAAGAAATTGCACTCTATCCGCAACAACTTCAAGAACATTCTTTTTCACTCCCTGTTGATCTTCCCAAGTTCTATATTGCAAACGACCTTCAACAAATATTGTTGAACCCTTTTTTAAATATGTATGACATGCTTCTGCCTGTTTTCCCCATACAACAACTGTAACAAAACAAACTTCTTCCTTTTTTTCTCCCGACTGGGTTGTATACACCCTGTTGATTGCCATACGTATATTTGTAACAGGTTGTCCATTTTTTCCATGATTTAATTCAACATCTCGTGTGAGATTACCCATCAAAAAAACTCTGTTTAAATTGGCCATAATCCTTCCTCCTTTGCTATTTTACCGCTTCTTCATTAAAATCAGTCATTTCTGAATTATTTTGTTCTGACTTTTCTGTTTCTTTAGTATCTCCATTTATAGATTCTACTGCCTTATCTTTTTTATCCTTTATTTTAACCTTTTTTATAACTATCAAAGAAATCATTATTCTTATTATTCCTTCTATTAATTTTATACGATCCCTGAAATTTGCAACCAAATCCGGAGACATTTCAAATTTTATATAGTAATAAAAACCGTCTTTACATTTTTTCATTTTATATGGCAATTTGACTTTTTCCGGTTGCTTTTCTTCAATAAAATTGCCTTTTAAATCTGAAAGAATATTTTTTATCTTTGAGATGATTGTATTCATCTCTTCCTGTGAAACAGATGGATTAATAAAAATAATAGCTTCGTACTGTCTATTCATTAAAAAATATCTCCTTTCAAAAATATCTTATTAAAATATATAATTAAAAGCATAAAAATTTAACATATATTTTTATTTTTTGCAACTTAAAAAATAATTTAAATATAATTTAGAATAGTTTTTCACTATTTTAAAACTACTTATGAACTATTTATGCCATCCGCAACATACTATCTATTTATTATCTATTACTTGCCATTTGCTACTTGCCATTGTTTTTTTAATCATTCTTTTGTTTCAGGCGTCTTTTTATACACATAAATTCCCTTTGCATTTATATCTTTATTGATTGGTGCTCCATCAAAACCACGACGCAACAAAGTATCCTGTATTCGTTCTGCTTCAATATGGTCAAAAGCAAATCTATATAGCCAAGGTGTTTTATCTTTTGGAACATTATGTTCTTTAAAAAGTGATTTCTGTGGGTCTTTTGAAATCCCTACATACCACTGGGATAAAGGTCCTTTTTTTTCTACAACATATTTTAAAATATCTTCTATTATTTTATCTTCTGTCTGACTCATATTTTTCTCTCCTTAATTTTTTATTATTATAAAAGAAAAAGAAGATTCAGGCAAGATAAAAAACGTTTTAAAATAGTTCGTAAATAGTTCGAAAGAAGTTCGTAAATAGTTCGCAAGTAGTTCGTAAGTAGTTCGTAAGTAGTTCATAAGTAGTTCGTAAATAGTTCGTAAGTAGTAAAAACTATTTTAGAACTATATTTGAACTATTTTTGAACTATGTTTGAACTATTTCTGAACTATTTTTGAACTATTTTGCAACATTCCTTTTGACATAAATTCTATATTTAATTATAATTTATCTATAAAGGAAAAATTATGAAAATTTTACTTATAAATCCATATCAAACATCAAGAGAAGGCAATATATGGACAAAAATAGAAGGGGCAATGCCAC
>JAOAIN010000265.1 GCA_026414685.1 Candidatus Goldiibacteriota bacterium | reverse complement strand
TTTTATAAACACAACAGGTTTTGGAGAACTTATAAAACCTGATATTAAAATTTCATCTACTAATGCAAAACCAGGAAATGTTGTTATAATAACTGGTAATATTGGTGAGCATGAAATAGCAATTTTAAAAGATAGAGAAGGACTTTCATTTGACGCATATATAAAGAGCGATTGTGCCCCATTAAATGATATGATTGAAAAACTGATACTATCCGATGTCAGGATTAATGCAATGAGAGATCCAACACGCGGTGGACTTGCGGGAGTATTAAATGAAATTGCAATAGATTCAAAAGTAAATATAATTATTGAAGAAGAGAAGTTACCTTTAAGTAAACCTGTAAAAGCCGCTTGTTCAATAATGGGATTTGAACCATGGTATCTTGCCAATGAAGGAAAAATGGTTATTATTCTTGAAAAAAATTATACAGAAAAAGCGTTGAAAATATTAAAAAAACATAAATATGGAAAAAAGGCAACATTAATAGGATATGTGATGAAAGGCGATGGAAAATTGATTTTAAAGACAAAAATTGGTGGAGAAAAAATAATTTTCATGCCAGAAGGCGAGCAATTACCGAGAATATGTTGAAGAATATTAGAAAAATTTTAATAATAAAATTACGTGATTTAGGCGATATTGTTCTTTCAACACCTGTTATACGTGTGCTTTATGAAAACTGTAATTCGCCTGAAATTATTTATGTTTTAAAAGAAGAATATGAGAATTTCAAATATCTACTGCCACATATAAAAGATGTTATAACTTATAATAAAAAAGACCCATTTGATTTTTTACGTGTTATCGGTAAATTAAGAAAATACCAGTTTGATCTTGCTGTAAATTTGCATGCAACATTTCGCAGTGCTCTTATAACTTTATTTTCTGGCGCTAAGATAAGATTAGTACATAATCATAGTGGAAAAAATTATTTTTCATCAATGCCTTTAAATATTAAAGAAGAACAGAAATGGAATACACTTCGTGATTTAGATACTCTTAAACCATTGAATATTTCTTATACATCGGATCTTATAAAAACCAAACTTGTATTCAACTGCGAGCTTTCTGAGTATATACAGGATGGTTTTTATGAAAGAGCTATTGGTTTTGGTATAGGAGCAAAAAGAGTTCAGAAAAAATGGCGAATAGAAAAATTTATTGAACTAGGGAAAAAACTTATAGCAAATGGTGAAAAGATAATTGTATTTTGCCTGCCAGAAGAAAAAGAAGCAGGGGAAAAAATAGTAAATGAGTTAGGAATAAATGCCAGATTATTAATAGGTGATATTTTAAAAGTTTCTTATGTTATTAAACATCTTAAACTTTTTATAGGGAATGATTCAGGACTACGTCATATTGCTGCGGGTTTTGGTGTAAAAACAATTACGCTTTTTGGCCCTGAGAATCCACTTGAATGGCATCCGTATCTGGAAAAAGATGGACACATAGCAATTTCGCATCTTTTTGATTTGGCAAGAGATGGTATAGATATATATGATAGAAAGTTCAGAGAAGAATCAATGGAACCTATAGAAAGAATTACGGTTGATGAAGTTTTTGAAGCTTATTTAAAACTTATGGATTATAAATGAAAAAATATGATTTGATTTTTCTTATTTTGGGACTAATACTCTGTGTTCTTGTTTGGGTTGAATTTTTTACAGGTGGTTATGGCAGGGGGCTAACAGTTTATAATGTTTTTATAGCGCGGTTATGGGCTTTTTGGGCTGCTGTTTCTTTATTTTATTCAATAATTTCTTTTAATGCTGAAAGACAGATAAGAAAAACCAATATTATTCTTTTATTTTATTCAATTATTACACTTGCAGTTATTATGTATGTTATATTTGCAGGAATTTGATAAATGTAAAATTTGAAATGTAAAATGTATTTTTGCTTAATTTAATAATGAAATTATATAATTTTAAATAAAGTATGGTTAAAACTTATAATCGTACTATTTTTTAATATTAAACATTCTTTGTGAAAAATGGTGCAAATATAAGTATTGACAAAAAAAAATCTATATGTAAAAATACACAGCGTTTTTTATGCTGTCATTAAATTGTCAATAATAGATAAAAATTAAAAAATAAAAAGGAGGTATTTATTATGGTTAAAGTTGGAATTAATGGATTTGGTAGGATCGGTAGGAATGCACTTAGGGCATTATTAGCTAAAAAGGAGGCTAAATTTGAGGTCGTTGCTGTAAATGATATCACAGATGCAAAAACACTTGCCCATCTTTTCAAGTATGATTCTGTTCAAGGAATTTACATTGGTGAAGTTAGCGTAGAGGGCGAAGATATAATGGTAGTTGATGGCAAGAAAATAAAAATATTTAAAGAAAAAGATCCTGCAGCATTGAAATGGTCTTCTATTGGTGTTGACATTGTTATTGAATCAACCGGGCTATTTACTGAGAAAGAAAAAGCAGTTGTACATATAACTTCAGGTGGTGCTAAAAAAGTTATAATAACAGCACCAGCTAAAAATGAAGATATTACAATAGTTTTAGGTGTAAATGAAAAATCTTATGATCCTAAAAATCATCACGTCATATCAAATGCATCATGCACGACAAATTGTCTTGCCCCACTTACAAAAGTGTTGCATGATAAAATCGGTATAGTGAAAGGATTGATGGTGACAATCCATTCATATACAAATGACCAGCGCATACTTGATTTACCACATAAGGATTTAAGAAGAGCGCGTGCTGCTGCACTTTCCATGATACCAACAACAACTGGTGCTGCAAAAGCCATAGGTCTTGTAATTCCAGAATTAAAAGGTAAGTTAAATGGATATGCTATGAGAGTGCCAACACCCAATGTTTCTGTTGTTGATGTTACTTTTGAGATGAAAAGAAATGTTACAAAAGAAGAAATAAATGGCTATTTGAAAGAGGCAGCAGAAGGTGAATTAAAAGGAATTTTAGGTTATACAGATCTACCACTTGTGTCCAGGGATTTTTTAAATGATTCAAGATCATCAATAGTTGATGGCCAGTCAACGTATGTTGTTGATAATCTGGCAAAAGTGGTTTCTTGGTATGACAATGAATGGGGATATTCCTGCAGAGTTGTTGATTTAGTTGATTATATTATTGCAAAAGGTATATAATTATAATTAAATTAAAAAGAGGTGCTTTCAGCGCCTCTTTTTATTAATTCATAAATATTGTGAGGTGTATTATGGCCAAACTATCCATAGAAGATTTAAAAGATGAATTAAAGGGCAAACGTGTTTTAATGCGTGTTGATTTCAATGTGCCATTAGACGAAAACAGGAATATTACATCTGATAAAAGAATAGTCGCTTCATTGCCTTCAATTAAGTATGTTATTGAAAATGGTGGCAGATTGATTTTGATGTCACATCTTGGCAGACCCAAGGGTGGTCCATCTCCAGAATTTTCATTAGATGTCGTTGCTAAAAAGCTAAGCGAACTGCTTGGGAAAGAAGTAAAATTTGTAAGAGATTGTATTGGACCTGAAGTAGAGAAAGAAGTTAACAATTTAAAAGATGGAGAAGTTTTATTGCTTGAAAATGTGAGATTTTATAAGGAAGAGGAAAAGAACGATCCTGAATTTGCAAAAAAACTCGCGGCACTCGGAGAACTTTATATAAATGATGCTTTTGGCACAGCACATAGAGCACATGCATCAACAGAAGGTGTTTGCAAATATATGAAAAAGTGTGCTGCGGGATTTTTAATGAATAAAGAATTAAAATATCTAGGAGAATTGCTTACAAATCCTAAAAGGCCATTTATTGCAATTTTAGGTGGAGCAAAAGTTAGTGATAAAATAAAAGTAATAAATAATCTTTTAAATATTGTAGATGGGTTAATTATTGGTGGCGGGATGGCTTATACATTTTTAAAGGCGCAAGGTAAACAAATAGGAAATTCTATTTGTGATGAAAATGATATACCATTGGCAAAAGAAATGTTAAAAAAATCTTTAGATAAAGGTGTTCCTATTTATTTACCAATAGATCATGTTGTTGCAAAAGAATTTAAAGAAGATTCAGAAAGTAAAGAAGTTTTAATTAATTCTATAGAAGATGGATGGCAAGGTATGGATATAGGTCCTAATACAATTGAGAAGTTTAAAAGTGTAATATTAAAAGCTAAAACAATATTTTGGAATGGACCGATGGGTGTATTTGAATTTGATAAATTTTCAAAAGGGACCCTTGAAATAGGTAAGGCAATTGCAGAATCAGGAGCAGTGAGTGTAGTGGGCGGAGGCGACTCTGCTTCAGCTCTTAAAAAATTGAAACTCACTGATAAAATGACACATGTCTCAACTGGTGGTGGTGCTTCACTTGAGTTTATGGAAGGAACAGAGTTACCCGGTGTTGCTGCTTTAACAGATAAATAATTATATATAATTTTCCTTGTCTATAAAAACAATGAGAAGAAATTTTTCATTAGTTAAAAATTCTACTTTAATTTTGTTTAGAGTATAGATATAAATTTTAATACATTGGAGGTTTAAATTGCGTTTACCTATAATTGCTGGTAACTGGAAGATGTATAAAACTATTGAAGAAACAGTTGAACTTGCAACTTCATTGAGAGGATTATTAAAAGATGTTCCAGAAGATAAAGTGGAAATAGTGATATGCCCATCGTTTGTAAATTTGCAGGCTGCTGCATCTGTTATAAAGGGCTCAAATATAAAACTCGGTGCACAGAATTTATTTCCAAAACAAGAAGGTGCTTACACAGGTGAGGTTTCGCCGCTCATGCTTCGGTCTGCGGGTTGCAGTTATGTTATAATTGGTCATTCAGAGAGAAGAGAATATTTTAAAGAGACAAATGAGTTTATAAATGAAAAAGTAAAAGTCGCTATAGAATATGGTATCACTCCTATAATGTGTGTTGGCGAGAAACTTGAAGAGAGAGAAAAAGGATTGACTTTTGATGTGGTAAAAGACCACGTTATAAATGGATTACAAGGAATATCAAAGGATAAAGTCCAGCATATAGTTATTGCTTATGAGCCTGTCTGGGCAATCGGGACTGGTAAAACAGCAACTCCGCAGCAGGCAGAGGAAGTTCAGAAATACATACGGAAACTTCTTTCTGAAATGTATGATGAACAGACAGCACAGGCAATAAGAATACAATATGGTGGTAGTGTAAAACCGGAGAATATAAAAGAATTAATGGCATGTGAAAATATAGATGGCGCTCTTGTTGGCGGAGCTTCTTTAAAAGCTGATTCATTTGAACAGATAGTAAAATATTATAAATAATAAAAAAATTATAAATTGAAAATTTAAAATAGAACAGTATAGGAGGAAACATGATTATTTATAACATAGTTTATGTAATTCATTTCATCATAGTAGTTCTACTCATAGTTGTTGTTTTATTACAGACAGGTAAGGGTTCTGAGGTTGGATTTGCATTTGGTGCTGGTGCTGCTCAGACAATGTTTGGCTCATCTGGAGGCAAAACATTTATAACAAGATTTACAATAATTCTTGCTGTTGCTTTCATGTGCACATCTATATTTCTTGCGATTTTTCAGGCGCGATTTGCAGGTTCTTATCAGGGCGTTTTAACAAAAGTTAAAACTCAGGAACAACCAGTTATGCCACAATCAGCAGGAGACGAAAGTAATAAAACAATACCAATAGATGTAAATAAAAATAATAAAAATAAAGAAATACCTGTTGATAAATAATAAACATTAGCAAAAAAAGGGGTAATATGAGAAAAATTGTTTTATCTATTTTTTTAATCTTTATTATTTTTTTCATTTCTTGTAGACATAAAGATACATATAAATTAAAAGATAAATATACTGATACACCCGCATATGGAGATGCAATAATAACAGCTT
>JAOAIN010000161.1 GCA_026414685.1 Candidatus Goldiibacteriota bacterium | reverse complement strand
AAAAAAAATGATAAAATAATAGCAAATAAAAATGATATAAAAAAAATAATTATTCCACATAAAATAAATATCATACCTAATCTCATATTATACTCTCATCCATAACATCAATTTTTGCCCCAAGTGATGCAAGTTTTTGATATAAATTTTCATATCCCCTATCAAGATGATAAATTCTTCTTACCTCGGTTATTCCTTCTGCGGTAAGTCCTGCAATTATAAGTGCAGCTGATGCACGTAAATCAGATGCCATTACATTTGCGCCAGTTAGTTTTTTAACTCCGGTTATAATTGCAGTATTTCCATCTATTTTTATATCAGCGCCCATTCTTGCAAGTTCTAAAGCATGCATAAATCTATTTTCCCATATTGTTTCTTTTATTATTGTTCTTCCTGATGCAACTGTCATTAAAGCCATCCATTGTGCCTGAATATCAGTTGGGAAACCAGGATATGGTTCTGTGATTACATCAATCCCTTTCAATCGGGACTTATATGGAAATATGTGAACACCTGAATTTTCTAATTTAAATTTTGCTCCTGATTCTTTTAGTTTTTCAAAAAATAAAGTAAGATGCTCAGGTTTAAATCCGTATACAAATACATCACCTTTTGTAATTATTGCTGCTGTTATTAATGTGGCTGCCTCAATTCTATCTGGAATTACAGAATATCCTTGAGAACCTTTTAAATTTCTAACACCTTTTATAATTAAGGTATCAGTGCCCGCCCCTTGAATATCAGCACCAATTGAATTTAAAAAATTTATTGTATCAACAACTTCTGGTTCTTTTGATGCGTTTTTTATTATTGTAGTACCTGACGCGAGTGTTGCAGCAAGCATTATATTAATTGTTGCTCCAAGACTCACTTTATCTAATACAATTGTATTGCCTTTTAATTTTTTTGATTTTGCTATTATATAACCATGCTCAATTTTTATACTGGCGCCAAGTTTTTCAAGTCCTTTTAAATGCAAATCAATAGGACGCAGTCCAATAGCACAACCACCTGGCATAGATACAATTGCTTGGCCATATTTTGTAAGCAAAGGCCCTAAAACATAAATAGATGCCCTCATTGTTTTTACAAGTTCATAAGGTGCTTTGTAATTTTTTATTGTGTCAGGAGTTATTTTAATATTTTTATCTTGATATTCAACAGTTGCACCTAAAACCTCAAGTAATTTTCCCATTGTTTTTATATCTTGAACAAGTGGAATATCTGAAATAACGCTCTGACCATCAGCTAAAATACACGCTGCCATTATAGGAAGTGTAGCATTTTTTGATCCGCTTACCTTTACTTTGCCTTTTAATTTTTTACCGCCATAAATAACAAACTTTTTCATCACTTCTCCTTATTTTTCTATCCTTATCTTTTTTGTTATCTCAGATTATATTATTTTTTAATGATTTTGTCAAAAAGGATATTATAAAGTTTTGTATATAAATCAAAATATTTTAATTTTATATTTAACCTGTTTTATTCCACCCTCTATGTGGAAAGACTAGGATGAGAGTTATGTAGCGGCATAAACTAATTCATAACCTCTGCGTCAGTTACTTGTTAATTATCGCCACATTACCATTTTCCACATCACTTTTCAATCAAAGAATTTTATATTAAAATATGAAACTATGTAGCATCATTAATATAAATATGTTTTGATAAAATGTTTAGAAAATATCTTTGAAAAAATGTTTAAAAAATATGCTTATTAAACATTTTGAAAGAACAATTTAATAGCATAGGAAATAAATCCCGCACATGTTGCAAATGCTTTTCCTGTTTTAACAAAACCATTTTTTTTATCAATACTTTCTGCAGCATAATAATTATCCATTTTGCATTTGCTGAAAAAATCAATGCCATATCTTTTATATTTTTCAGTAAATAAAGAATTAGCAGCAGATAGTGGCCAAGGAAATTTCGCATGGCTACAACCACTTTCTGATACAAACCCTTTATAAAAATATGAATTGTTATCTGAATAACTCCATTTTAAAGTATTTTCATAATAATTCTTTAAATCTTTATCAATAAATCCATAATAATCAAGTAAACGTAAACTACCAGGTGGTTCTTCATATAACAGATAATTACCAAATGTATCAAACTCATATGAAATCACATTGTTCTTTTTATCAATGCAGAATTGTTTGAGATCTTTTTTTAAAACTTGTGATAATTGTTTCCATTGCTCTGATTTTTTATTATTTTTCATAATTTTATAAAAATACGATAACGCAAGAAATGCACGCCAGGCTAAAACATTATCATAAGTATTATATGGATAACATGACATATCATCAGAAGGTCTAAGTTCTGTTTTAAATAACATATAATCATTGTGTTTGTATTTATAAAAAATATCTTTTATATTGTTTAAAATTTCTTGGACATATTCTTTTTTTAATAAACTGTTATCTTTTGTTATTTTTATATATGATTCAAGAGCAATAAAAGGAGCGCATAACTCATCAAGTTCAAAACCGCATTCAAGAATATTACCATTGATCTGGCGTGAATGAATGCCAAAATTTTTACCTTGCACTTTAAAAACATATTGCAATATTTCTTTTGCTCTTTTTTTATCAATCATTAAAATAGAAGGAAAACTCCATAAAAGTGTATCTCTATCCCAGTAAGCGCCTGAGACATAATACTCAGGGCTTCTGGATGTAACACAGACAATATCATCAGTATCCATGGTTTTACCATTGGCAAAAAAATAATTAAAAAATAAATTTGTATTATAAATTCTTTCTATGTTTTTATTTTTATATTCTGTCATGTTTGATGAAAGCCACTGAGTTAATTCGTTATAAAATTTTTCAAATCCAAATCTTTGAAAATGAATACATGAAGAAATTGCGCCCATATCTTCTGGTCCTATGCCGATGTGAAAATTTATTTCATTATTACTTTTACTGGATAAAATAATTTTATTTTTATTTACCTTATAATCTCCATTTTTTCCAGCATCAAAAGCAAGACAAAACAAACTATTTCCACACATAAATTTAAAAACTGCTTGATTAAACCATTTATTTTGGTAAATTTCATATATAGGATTTAATTTATGTGAAGTGTTTATATTTAAAAATAAATTTTTATATTCAAAATGAAGTTCTGCATAAATATATTTACCTTTTATATTATAAATAAATCCGCGTTGTTCTTTCGGCGTTAATAGAGTTATTTTTATTTCTTTTGGACTATGATTATTTACAAATAGTTCAGGAATCCAGTAATTATTAAGTTTAAAATTGCTGTTTTTTAAATTTATTAGCCCTGATTTATTAAATATTTTAAGATGGATTTTGCAATCAACAAACAGATTCCCATTTAAACCCATTGATAAAAAAGTAAGACCATTTATGGTCAAGTCTTCTTGTATATTTATTAACGATATATATTCATTTCCAGTGTAATAGGTCATAAAAAAATTATATAATAATTAAATTTATATAACAATCTAAATTTCAAATTATATAAATAATTCTAAAACAGTTCTAAAATAGTTCCAAAATAGTTTAAAATAGTTTTTAAATTTTAAATTTCAAATTTTAATAAATCTTTCATCTTCATTGCATTTTTAACTGCTGAACCTGCATGGCAGTTATTGAAAAATATATATGTCTTTGCACCTGATGATGCCATTTTTCTTATTTCTGGTAGAAATTCTTTTAATTCATCATCAGTATATAAATAATTATATCTTTCTGACGTTGGTGCATTAAACCAGTTTTTATTTCTGCCATGGAAACGAAGGTATGCAATATCTGATGTAACTTCATTTACAAAAGGCATGAGGCGTGGCAGCTTGGGCTCATCTACTACGCAAAACCCAAGATTATTGTATTTTAAAAATTCAAATGTCTCTTTTTTTGCCCAACCAGAATTCCTGAATTCTATGACAATTTTTATGTTTCCAAGCATTTTTTTACAATTCAATATGTAATCTTTTGATTCCTGTGAAGGATAAAAAAATACAGGGAATTGAAGCAAGATACACCCGAGTTTGTTGGCTTTGATAAATGGCTTTATTGATGACTTAAATTTTTCTATATATTCTTTTATTTTTTCCTGATCTGGTTTTTTATCAAGACGGTTATCAAATGGATCATGAGTAAAACCCTTATATCCTTTTACTACGAATTCAAAATCATCACCTGTCTTTTCTGTAATTGCTGCTGCGGATTTTTCCTGGATAATAGTATAATAAGTAACATTTATTTCCAGGCAGTTGAATTTTAATTCATTTGCATAATATCTTAGTTCATCTTTTTGTGGCAATCCCGCAGGATAAATATTATTTCTCCAGTCAGGAAATGAAAAACCTGATGTGCCAATTTTTATGTTTTGCATAAAACCTCTCATTTTAATCTACCGAATCTACCAAATTTGTTAAATTTTCAAATTTTTAATATTTAAATTTTCTTTTTTAAATTTGAAAATTCTGCAAATTTTAAAATTTATAAATTTTTCTACTTCTTCCACGTCCTTGTTGTAAAAACTCCGCACTTTTTCAGTATACCAAAATTTTCTGCTATTTTCATTGACAATGGCTTTATTGTGAACTGCCCGTATTTTCCGTTTATTTCATCCACGGTTTCAATCAGTTTTTTGTTTTTTCTCTGTTCTTCAAAGAGATATTCCTGGGTAGTTATTCGTGTTAACCCGCTTATACTTACGCCAAGCAATCTTACTTTTTTACTTAAAGGAAATATATTTTTTACTAATATTTCAATGGATTTTTTAAATATTTCAACACCTGAATTAAAATAATGTGGATAAGTATTTCTTCTCATAATATGGGAAAAATCAGAAAACCTTATAAAAATACATACTGTTTTACCTGCCATCTTATAATACCTGAGTCGCTCGCCTGTTTTTTCACTTAACATCAAAAGATATGACTTTATAACTTCTATATTATTTGTATCCTGTGGAAAAGTATAACTGTGGCCAACTGATTTAACAGGTGGTTTATCATAATAACTCCTGACAGGTGTATAATCAATGCCAAGCCCTATATTTTTATATACCTGTCCAAGTATTCCAAAATAACCTGAAAGCATCATAGGGTCTGCATTTCCTAAATCCGCAGCAGTATTAATACCAAGTTTTTTAAATTTTTCTGCAAGATGTTTGCCTATACCTATGCCCTGCATTTTTTCAATGGATAATTCTTTTAAAAAATCTTGCACTTTTTTCTGCGGAATAATAGTTAGTCCATCTGGTTTTTTCATCTTTGCAGCAAGTTTGGCAATAACTTTGTTTGGGCCTATACCTATGGAGCATGTTAAACCAAATTCATACTTTAATCTTCTTTTTATAATCAATGCTATGTTCTCTGCACCGCCATAATAATTCTCCACATCTGTTACATCTATAAAACATTCATCTATGGAAAAGACCTCAACCCTATCAGTGAAATCAAGAAATATTTTATGTATTTTAAGAGATGTATCTATATATTTATCCAAGTTACCATAAACAATATTTACATTAGGACATAATTTCCTAGCTTCTGGAATGGTCATACCTGTTTTAATGCCGTATTCTCTAGCTTCATAAGATGCAGTTACAACAACAGTTCTGCCTCTACCACATACAATAACCGGTTTACCTTTTAAGGCTGGATTACACATCTGCTCAACAGATGCAAAATAAGAATTCATGTCTATTAATAATATTTTCTTTTCGATTTTATTATCCATAAAAAATCCGATTTTCCGTAGATACAGGGTTATTATATTCCTGTCTTGTGTTTTTTGTACATTAAATCAAAAGTATACACTGTCCTAATTTTGAGCCGCAATTTTCGATTGCTATGTTTTAAGACGCGGTGGAATCGCATCTCTACATTTTTTTGATTTTAAACCGATACCTGCTCTAAAACCCAGTCAAGGGTTTTCTGGTTATATGAAATTTCATATAACCCACTTTCACATTCCACTGAAAAATGCAGTAAAACACTATCTCCTTTTACTGTGCGCCATTTATATGTGATTTTTTTTATATCTATTTTTCTACCGCGCCACTCAAACCATTTCGGCTGAATATTACCGTTTATAAAAACCACTCCTGTTTTTACTTTTTCCTTTATCTCTGTTGTTTCCATTTTTAAACACCTTTTTCAAATTTTTACATCTTATTTATTTACATATCTTTCCTTATCAAGCCAACAACCTTTCCTATTATCTGCGCATTTTTTGATATTATCGGTTCATATTTTGGATTTTCAGCAACTAATTTTATATGGTTTTTATCCTTATAAAATCTTTTAACTGTTGCTTCATTTTCAATAAGAACTGCCACTATTTCTCCATTTTCTGCTGTTGCTTGCTTTTTTACAATAACAATATCGCCATCAAAAATACCAGCACCTATCATACTATCCCCTTTTATACGAAGCCCAAAAATATCTTTTTTTCCAAATAAATCATAGATACTATTTATATATTTATCTATATTTTCAATGGCCTCAATTGGTTGTCCCGCGCTTATCTTACCAATAATAGGTATACCATACCCGCGGGCTAACTCTATACCCCTGGATATATTCTTCCTCATATTTATAAGACCATGCTCTACCAGTTTTTTAAGATGATAGCGCACAGTCCATGTGGATTTTAGCCCGCTTTCTTTTGCGAGTTCCCGTAAAGTCGGCGGATAGTTATATGCCTGAAACCATCTCTGTATGATGTCCAGCATCTTCTTAGTTCTGTCTTTTAATTTCATATTTATTTCATTCCTGTGTTGTTTAAATTAATATTTGTTTGTTGCCTTTTGCTGTTTTTTCAATCCGCAATCGGCAAACGGCATTCGGCAATGTTTTTATAAATATAGCACATTTGTGCTAATAAGTCAAGAAAAAAATGTTCTAAAAAAATGTTCGCAAGATATGTTCGCTAAATATGTTCGGAAAAGATGTTCGCAGAAAATGTTCGTTAGAAATGTTCGCAAAGAATGTTCAATGAAGATGTTCTTTAAAAATGTTCGCAGAAGATGTTCGTTGAAAATGTTCAAAAATAGTTCGGAAATAGTTCTAAGAGAGTTATAAAATAGTCAGAAAAGACGTTATAAAAGAGTTCGGAAAGCGTTCAAAATAGTTCAAAAATAGTTCGAGAAAATAGTAGAAATTCTTTTAGAATCATATTCATTAAAATTCATCAATCCAGCAAATTTGAAAATTTGCAAATATAGAAGATTTGGTTAGTAGATTTATTTTTTTTCTGAAATGTTTATCAAAACTTTGCATGGTGCGTTTTTGGAGACATAGTCAACTGTCTTACCTGATAAAATATCAATTGCTTTATGTTTTTCTGATTGCCCAAGTAATATAAGATCTGCTTTCCTTTTTATTGCCTCATCAACTATAACCTTACCTGCTGAGCGAGCTTGTATGAGTTTTGTTTCTATTGGAACACCATATTCTTTTGCTATCATCTCTGCCTGGTCAAGTGCTTTCTCGCCTTTTTCCTTTTCAGCTGGTAAAGATGCATCAACTGGGAGAGTCATCGGAACTTCTATTACATAAATTGCCAATATCTTTGATTTATCACGCAGAGCAATTTTGCATGCTGTCTGGATCATGGATGCTTCTAGATCACCTTTGGTTGGAACTATGATTTCATAAAAATCTATGGGCTGATATGCAGCTTCTACCACCCTTTCTATCGTTACCTCTTCATGCATAGGTAATTTATGTTGTTTTCTATAAACAAAATAGAAAAAATAACCACCAATAAGCCATACTATTACAATTATTCTGGTCCAGATTTGGCCGGATAATAAAACAATCAAAACTGCAAAATTTATTAAAAAACCAATTATTGCTGTTATTGGAATTTCTCTGCCATTTATATTTATATTTCCTTTAATTTTAAATGGTCTTTCCATTTCAGGATTTTTGATTCTGAGTGTTATTATAGAAATATGAGCCATTGTAAAAATAAAAACTGAAGATAAACTATAAAGATTTGCAAGCTTTAAAAAAATATCTTTAAAAAATATACCAGATATGAGTAATCCAATAGCAATAAATGAAAAAAACATAACTGAAATATGTGGAGTATTATATTTTCTATGAAGTTTGAAAAGAAAATCCGGTAGCTGTCTGAATTGTCCCATTGAATAAGAAAGACGTGATGCGCCAATAATTCCAGCATTTGTTGCCATTAAAAGTATAGTGAGAGCTAGAAATGAAATCCATGCTCCGATTATTATTTTTAACTTAATAACATGACCAAAAATATTTATATCTGGCATAAAATATGCAATTCCAGCAACCGCCTCTGTATGCCAATCTTTGACCAAAACCGGCGGTTCCATTGCAGAAATAGCAACAACTGGCATACCAATACACATGACAATAACTACAGCGGCCATCCAAATATATGATTTTGGTATTTTAACTTTATAATTATCTGTTTCTTCTGCCATCTGAGCAATTGTTTCAATACCTGTATATGAAACCATAGCGATTGCAATTCCAAATACAAAATTTTTTAAATCAGGCCAATACTGAGGTCCCATTGAATAATATTGAATTATTTTTTCAAAATTAACAAATATTATGAAACCAAGTATGATTATTAATCCTTGAGTTAAAATATCTATTATTGCAAAAATTATATTAAATGTTGTTGCTTCTTTAATACCGATTATATTTATACCCATTAGTATTACAACAAAAATAATTGCCATTAAAATTGCAAAAAAATTAGGATCTGTATAAAAATTAAGTTCACCAATGGATATAGGGATTGGTTTTGCTATAAATGGAATAAAAAATTTAAGATAATATGCAGCTGTGATAGAAGAAATTGCAATTGTGGCAACATATGCAAGCAGGTCAACCCATCCGGTTAGAAAACTTATTGATTCATTGAATGCCTTTCTTGCAAAAAAAGCAGTTCCTCCAGCATAAGGCATCATGGTAGCTGCTTCTGAAAAAGTAAGAATTGTTAAAAAGAAAAATAAACCAGCAATAAATAAGGCAATTGGCGTGGCACCAAGGGCATAAACTGCAGTGGCACCGAGAGCATAATAAATAGATGAACCAACATTACCGTATCCTGTTGCAAAAAGAGCTGCAGCACCTAAAGTTCTTTTTAATTTTTCTTTTTCTACAACAACTTTTCTGCGTATTGAACGCAATTGTTCTGTCATTGAATTCTCTTATACTTTTAATTTGATGCAATAGCTACGTTTTCTTTTGCAATATCCACAAGTTTTGAAAATGCGTTATTATCATTAACTGCGAGTTCTGCAAGTTGTTTTCTATTTAGTTCTATATTTGCCTTTCGTAGCCCATCAATGAAACGTGAATATGAAATTCCATTCTGCCTGCATGCTGCATTTATTCTAACAATCCATAACTGTCTATATGTTCTTTTCTTTTCTTTTCTTCCTATATATGACTTCTGCCAGCCCTTCATCACCTGTTCCATTGCACGGGTATAGACATTTTTCTTCCTGCCATAAAAACCTTTTGCAAGTTTTATAAACTTTTTATGTTTTCTTTTTGTCTGAACTCCTCTTTTTACTCTTGGCATTTTTTATTTCCTCCTGTTCTTAATTAATATCAGGCATATGGTAGCATTTTTGTAATTGCATTTTTTCTATCAGGACCAACATAAACATTTTTTCTTTTAGGCCTTTTCAATTTACTTGGCTCCTGATACAATAGATGCCTACGACCTGGAGCTTTAAATTTCCATTTGCCTGTTGCTGTTTTTTTAAATCTTTTTTTTGCTCCTGAATGTGTTTTCAGTTTTGGCATTTTTTATCTCCTTTAAAAATAATTAAATTAAAAAAAATTTATTTCATATATGAAAATATGGAATTTATTTTTTCTTTGCTGGCAACATTAAAAAAGTAATTGTCTGCTCATCTTTTACAGGTTCTCTTTCCATCTCGCCCTTTCCTGCAAGATATTCAATTACTTTTTTAAATATCTCCTGTCCTTTGGTTTCTTTAAATTCTTGTCTTCCCTCCCTGCCTTGAAACTTGATGACAAATTTCACGCGATATGATTTATCAAGAAATTCAGCTGCATGTCTTAACTTTATTTCTAGATCATGTATATTGATATTTGGTCTTATCTGAATTTCTTTTACCACTACTGTATGTTGTTTTTTCTTTGCTGCTTTATCTTTTTTTATCTGCTCATATTTATATTTATTATAATCTATGAGTTTGCATACAGGTGGATTGGCATTCGGAGAAATTTCAACTAGATCAAGGCCTCTATCGTCCGCTGTTTTTAATGCATTTTCTATACCCATAACTCCAAGGGAATTGCCATTTTCATCCACAACCCTAACTTCCCTGGCTGAAATTGCATGATTAATTCTTAGTTCATTAAATGAAATCTTGTGTCACCTCCATAATATAATAAAATATATATAAATTAAAAAGATGGCTAAAGCCATCTTCTTTTATTGTTTATATTGTTAACCCGGGAAGCTATTCTCCCCAGGGTGAGAAGCATGGCTTCTTCTTTCTTTTCTTTATATTTATAATACTAAAAAGACAATATATTGTCAATTATATAAATTTCTTAAGAAAATTTTTAATATATTTTACTGATAGCATTAGGTTTTTTATGGCTTTTTTTGTTGGTTTTTTATTAACTTCCCATCTGTATCCTTTTATAGTAAGTAAATATGCTTCAGGCACTTTATTATATAATTTTTTTGTAAGAAATAAAATATTTTCCGGCAACATAGAATGTGATGTATATGTAATAGTTTCTTCGGGTGAAATCTTACTAAAAACATATCTATTTTTTATATTTTTAGAAGCATCCACAAATATTATTAAATCATATTTCAGAATTTCAAATGAATCTTCAATATTCAATTGATAATTAGAATCAAAAAAAATATTTTTAATATTATTTTTTTTTACCCAAATATACAATTTATCTACAAATAAAATACCTAAACCATCATCCTGTCTTCCAGGATTTCCATATCCATAAATAAATATTTTCATTTACATTTTATATCAACTATTTTTCCATTTGAATTAATAAGAATAATTTCAAGTGGCATTTTTCCATAGGCATGTGTGGCACAGGATAAACATGGATCATAAGCTCTTATGCCAACTTCCACAGCATTTAATAAACCCTCAGTAATCTGTGATTTACCAGATATCATATTTTTTGCTATATAATTTACCGCTTCATTCATTGGCTGATTATTGTTGGTTGTTGATACAATTAAATTACATTTAATTATCTGGTCATCATCATTTATTTCATAATCATGGAACAATGTGCCTCTTGGAGCTTCAATAAGCCCTACTCCTCTTTTCTGTTTTTTACCCTTTACCACAAGATTATCACTCTGTAAATCGGGATCATTTAATAAATTTTTTATCATTTCAGCAGCATGTAATGTTTCTATTAATCTTGCCCAGTGAGTATGCAAACATACATTGCTAACTTTTCCTGTTATGCTTTTATATTCTTCAAACTCTTTTTGTGCTAGTGGTGTGGGTATGAAATCCACAGTATTCAATCTGGCAAGTGGTCCTACTCTATACCATCCTTTCTCAGGTCCAAGTTGTTTTAAATAAGGAAATTTCATATAACTCCAGGAACGTACTTCTTCTCTTATATATTCAAGATAATCCTGGTAATCAACATCATTAAGTATCTTTTTTCCATTTGCATCAACTGCGCGTAAAACCCCATGATAAAGGTCAAGCGCTCCGTCTTTCCTGACGAGTGATAAATGATTTGATGGGAACTTTGAAAAATTATCTATGAAATCTTTATTCTTTTTATAATAATTCTTAAAAAAATCAATAGCGCCTTGAGCCCAAATAATCATCATATCTGCATTAAATGGATTAGGGCCTTTTAATAATTCATCTCGTTCTTTTATAGATAAATTTTTGTTTATTCCGCCAGGTATTGCACCTGTGCCATGAATTTTTTTTCCAGCTGTTCTTAAAATAACCTCTTGTCCAAATTTTCTCATTAAAACTGCCTGAACAGCCAGATCTTTATTTTCAATTGCTATATTTATTACATTTCGTTTTTCAGGTAAAGCATCATAACCAAATAGTAAATCAGGAGATGCGAGGTGAAAAAAATGCAAAGAATGCGATTGAAATATCTGTCCATAATGCATAAGCCGGCGCATTTTTTCTCCAACAGGGGTTAATCCTTCGCCGGTTCCGGCACCAACTATTACATCCATTGCTTTTGCTGCTGCAAGATGATGTGAAACAGGACATATCCCGCATAATCTCTGCACAAGGACAGGAGCTTCCCAATATGGTCTACCCTGAACAAAACGCTCAAAACCCCTGAATTCAACTATATGAAATCTTGTCTGAGTTACGTTATTTTTATCATCCAGTTGTATTGTAACTTTACCATGACCTTCCACACGTGTTACTGGTTCAATTGTTAACTTTTTAGACATAAATATACTCCTTTATTTTTAGTCATATTTAAATACTTCATAGGGTATCAATAATTCATTGCCGGTTACAAGCGCATATAATGCATTCCATATAAGATCCGCTCTTGGTGGACACCCTGGTAAAAAATAATCTATTTTTACAATTTCATGACAAGGATATACTTTATTTAAAATTTTAGGAATATCAGGATCAAAAGGTATTATTTTTTGTGGATTTACATCTTTTACAGTTGGTCCATTTATATATGCTTCTTCAAGACATTCCTTTAATGGTATACCATTACGCATAGCAGGAAGCCCACCCATTATTGCACATTCACCAAGAGAAATCAAAATATCACAATTTTTTCTAAACTCCTTTAAAACATGGACATTTTCATCATTGCAACAACCACCCTCAATAATCCCTATATCGCAATGTTTTGTAAATTTTTTAATATCATTTATTGGCGACTTGTTAAATTCAACAAGTTCAATCAAATTTAAAATTCTTTCATCAATATCAAGAAATGACATATGACATCCAAAACATCCTGCAAGAGAAGCCGTAGCAATAATTTTTTTCTTTTTAGTCATCTTTCGCTCCTATTATTTATTTATTGATTTTCTATTTCACTACCTATAATATTATAATCATATTTTCTCTTTCCAATAGGTGTAATAAAACCTTTTTCTTTCACAAGAATAGCACCAACTGGACATATATTCATTGCCTGTTCAGCTAATTCATCTGAAATATTTTTTGATGTTTCTGGATCAATATTTATCTCAAGATATTGACCACGCCTCCCATATGCGAATATTGTTTTGCCTTCATTATTTTTTATACCTCTTATACATCTTTTACACAATATACAACGATTATGATCTTTTATTAATTTTGGATGCCACGATTCTATAGTACGTTCTGGAAAAAAATATGGAAATCTTGAAACTGCAATTCTGTATTTATATGCGAGCGCTTGTAATTCACAATTACCACTTCGTTCACAAGACGGGCAGAAATGATTACCCTCGGAAAATAATAATTCTATAACTGCTTTTCTAAAATCTTCAAGTTCAGGAGTTGATGTCTTAATATCCATATTTTCTGTGACCTTTGTTGTACATGCAGTTGCAGGTCTATTATTAATTAAAACTGTACATATTCGGCAAGAACCTTTTGGTGGTATTCCTGGATAATTACATAAAGTAGGAATATAAATATCATTTTCTTTTGCAGCTTCTATTAATTGTTTACCTTCTTCTGACAAACATATTTTACCATCTATAATGAATTTAACAAAAGTAGACATAAATATATTCTCCTTTTTATTTTTTATTAAAAATTTCAATATACTCTTTTACTGCCTCATCCTCATTAAAACTTGTATTAAAACTTTCAGAATTATTTTTGACACTTTCATCAAATAAATATTTAAAATTTTTTATTGCAGTAATTGTAGGATTAGTTGCAGTCTGACCCAAGCCACATCTATTATTTTTCATATAAACAGACCATTTTTGTAAATTTTCAATATCGGAACTTTTCCCTTCGCCCCGTACAATTTTTTCTATAATTTTTTTATAAACAACGGTTAAAACCCTACATGGCACACAAGAACCACATGATTCTTCCATAAAAAAATGTTGAAAATTTAATACAACATCTTTAATAAGATTTCTTTTTTTACCAATAATAATTAAAGAACCACCTGTTGCAAGATCTTCATATGCCAAAACTCTACCAAACTCTTTTTCAGAAATACAACTACCAGAAGGACCACCAACTTGAACCGCTAAGATTTCATGAGTTTTTGCTCCAGCTTTTCTTAAAATATCATTTACAGAAAAGCCCCATTCAACTTCATATATACCAGGCCGTTCACAATCACCTGACACACTTAGAACCTTTGTTCCTCTTGATTCTTTGGTTCCCATACGATTATACCATTCAGAACCATACAAAATTATTTTGACAGCAGTACAAAATGTTTCTACATTGTTAACAACCGTTGGTTTATTTAAATATCCGCTTTCAACTGGAAAAGGTGGCCTATCTCTTGGTTCTCCACGTTTTCCTTCAGCAGATTCTATTAATGCAGATTCTTCTCCACACACATATGCTCCAGCGCCACATTGTATTCTTATATCAAAATCAAACCCTTTTTTACCACCTATAAATTTACCAAGTAAACCATCATCTCGCATCTCTTGCAAAACATGTTCAAGATAATCTCTCATATATCTATATTCATTTCTCAAATAAAGAATGCCATATTTTGCTCCAACCGCATATCCAGCTATAACCATCCCTTCAAATACGAGCTTAGGTAATTCTGTTAAAATAACTCTATCTTTAAATGTTCCTGGTTCACCTTCATCTGCATTACAAAAAATATATTTAATATCACCTTGAGCTTTTCTGGCTATTTCCCATTTTAAACCAGTAGGAAATCCAGCACCACCCCTTCCACGTAAATATGATTTCTTTATCTCTTCAATAATATCAGTAGAACTTAATTCCTTAACAATTTTTTTAATAGCTTCGCCTGGCGTATAGTCAGAAAAAATAACCGGCCCTCTTTCTTGTATGTTGTTATTTACAAGCGACCTCATTAAATAATGTGAATTGTTTCCCTCTCCATACTTATTTCCTTTTATATCCTCTATTGATTTCCCATCTTTCATCATCCTTATTATTTTTTTAGCTTTTTCTGGAGTTAATGATGGAAAAGGTTGTTCATTAATAAGAGCTGCAGGTTCCTGATCGCTCATACCAATACAAGATGTTTCAAAAAGCCCAATAAGTCCATCAGGTGTAACTTGTCCAAATTTAATCCCTGCTTCTTCTTCAAATGCTTTTTTTACTTCATCTTTACCATTAAAATTAGAAACAACACTATCATTTAAGTATATAGTATATTTCCCTTTTGGTTCACGATGAAAAAAATGATAAAAACTTAATGTTTGAATTATTTCTACTGCAGGTATATCAAGTGCTTTTGAAATCTGTTCAATTGTCCAATCGGATATATAACCAAGTTCTGTTTGAATATCAAGTAAAATATCCATAAGTCTTGTTTCATCGCCATTATATTTTTTTATTACTGCATTAATTGTATTTCCCATGTTTAACTCCTTTTAATCATAAGTGAATTTTATCACAAACCATATTATTTATAACCACTTTATAAAATAAAGTCAAGTATTATTTATAAAATGGCAATATTGTTCTTGGTAAAAGATTATTTACATAAGCTAAAAAAAATCCATAATTTATTACAGGTATATTTAATTCATTTAAAATTTTTAATCTTGATAAAATTTTATTTCTTGTAACCATGCAACCACCACACATTATTACAAGAGAATATTTTTTTAAATTATCTTTATCAGGTAACTCTTTATAAAAATCAAAAGTTACATCTTTATTAATTTTTGATTTAAATAAATTAGGTATTTTTACTGTTCCTATATCATCAGGTTGTCTATGATGAGTACAGGATTCATTTATTAATATTTTTGAACCCGACT